>WTJX01000272.1 GCA_011524675.1 Cytophagales bacterium | reverse complement strand
AAGTAGAGCCTAAAAAACGTATGCTCTTCAACCCTAAAGAGTCTATAGACTTTCATGGTAATACAGGGCCATTTATTCAATACACCTATGCGCGTATCTCAGCAATAAGCAGAAAAGCTGTACAAAGCCAAGTACAAGAAGTGGATACCAAGGATATAGCCCTCAATGAGGTGGAACAAGACTTGATAGAAAAGATAAACCTCTTTGGCAAAAAAGTAGAAGAAGCTGCGATACATTACTCTCCTTCTACCATAGCAAACTATGTCTATGAATTGGCTAAGACTTACAATCGCTTTTATGCGGAAGTTCCCGTATTTACTGATGAAAACCCAAAAGTTATTGCCTTTAGAGTAGCTTTATCGTCATTAGTAGGTAAGACTATCAAAGATGCGATGCAACTGCTTGGTATAGACGTGCCTGAAAGAATGTAAGGTAAGATAATGTAAGTTCGGCGAACTACGTCTTAATGCTCATGAGCTTTTGGCTGTTAGCTTTTCTAGTAATGAGTCCATAGTCTGTGGTCAATAGTCCATAAATTGTCAAAAACGATATGCTATATTTTTAATAAAGTTCATTGCTAAGTAGTCGTCCAGGGATTCCGGGTTTAAAAATAAAAGTCAAAAAACAATACGTTTTGAGGGAAGTCTTCCTTCATTTTTCCTAAAAAGTATAAGTTTTAGAAAAGAAAGGAGTTTAAGTGATAGAAAAGGAAGACTTCCCTAGTTAAAAGCGGAATCCCTGAGTAGTCGTCCAAAAATACTTAAAAGCTTTAGTCACAGAAGGTGTTTAGTGGAGAATCAAAAAAAGCTAAAGTACAATATGTGGTTTACTGAGTGGGGACATAAAAAAAGCCTATCAATAATGATAGGCTTTTTTTATGTAGCAAAGACTTTAAATTCAATTCCTAAGACTTTTTCTTAGTCGTAGTGCTTTTGGCTTTTGTGGTCTTTGCCGTTTTTGTAGTACTTTTTGCTTTTGTTGTTTTCTTTGCCTTGGTGGTCGTTGCTGCGGCTGCCTTGGTTGTTGTTTTTGCAGCTGCTCTACCTCTCCCCTTCTTCTCTGGTGTTTTTTCTGCTAACTCAAGACATTCTGCTAATGTTAGCTCCAAAGGATCTTTGTCTTTTGGGATTTTCACATTCTTTTTACCTGCTTTGATATAAGGTCCCCATCTACCTTTCAAGATTTGAATATCTTCATTTTCTTCAAAGCTTTTGATAAACTTCTCTGCATCAGCCTTACGCTTAGCTTCAATTAGCTCTACGGCCTTGTCAAGCAAAATGGTATAAGGATCTTCATCTTTAGGAATAGAAACAAACTTACTGTCGTGGCGTATGTATGGACCGAAACGACCAATAGCGGCTACTACTTTCTTATCTTCATATAAGCCTAAATCTCTAGGTAGCTTAAACAAATCAAGTGCCTCCTCTAAGGTTATCGTTTCAAGGTGTTGATTTCTCAATAAACTTGCAAACTTTGGTTTTTCGTCTTCTGCAAGCTCTTCGTCAATTCCTATTTGTGCCAATGGACCAAACTTACCCAAACGTACCCTTATGGTCAAGCCTGACTCTGGGTGCTTTCCTAAGTCCCTAGAGGTATCTACTTCTACTCTTGGTATGGCTTCTGTATCTTCTACCCTCTTATGAAACGCTCCATAAAAGTTGGTCATCATAGTTTGCCAGTCTGTCCCTTGGTGCGCTATGTCGTCTAGCTCCTGCTCTATATTAGCAGTAAAAGAATAATCTGTAACCTTAGGGAAATGCTCTACCAAAAAGTCATTAACTATACGCGCCATGTCAGAAGGAAACAACTTTCCTTTCTCTGCACCCGTAATTTCGGTTTTGTCAAGTTTCTCTACCTTTTTGTCTTTGAGCAATAGTTGAGTATATTTTCTCTCCTTACCATCAGTGTATTCTTTGATGACGTAGTTACGCTTCTGAATGGTTGAGATCGTTGGTGCGTAGGTAGAAGGTCTTCCTATGCCTAGTTCTTCCAGTTTTTTTACTAAGCTAGCTTCTGTATATCTTGGAGCAGGTCTAGAAAAACGCTGTGTAGCGGTTATCTTGCCTAAAAACAACTCTTGCCCTACTGAGATAGGTGGAAGCATTCCTTTTTTGTCTTCATCATTTTCGTCCTCATCGTCTTTGGACTCGATATATACTTTCAAGAATCCATCAAAGGTAACTACCTCACCAGTAGCAGAAAAAAGTTCTTCTCTGTTAGAAATACTGATCTTAGCAGTTGTTTTTTCTAATTTGGCGTTTGCCATCTGCGAGGCAATCGCTCTCTTCCAAATAAGGTCATACAATCTTTGCTCTCCGCTATCGCCCGAAACATTTCGTAACGAGAAGTTGGTCGGTCTTATGGCCTCATGCGCCTCTTGTGCGGAATCATTTTTACTTTTGTACTTTCTAATCTGTACATGATCTTCACCATATGATTTAATGATTTCCTTTTTAGCACCTTCTATAGCAGTCTCAGATAGGTTTACGGAGTCTGTTCTCATATAGGTGATCTTACCAGACTCATAAAGACGCTGCGCTAAGGTCATGGTTTGAGACACGGAAAAGCCAAGCTTTCTACTGGCTTCTTGTTGCAAAGTAGAAGTGGTAAAAGGTGCAGCGGGCTTTCTAGTAAGTGGTTTCTTTTCTAGTTTTTCTATTTTAAAAAGCGCCTCTCTACAACTTTCTAAAAAAGTGTTGGCTTCTTCCTCTTTCTCAAACTTTTTATTTAAGTCTGCCTGTAGTTCTTTTCCTTTGCCAAGATCAAAGATAGCTACTACTTTATAGGTAGAAGTAGGCTCATGCTTTTCTATTTCTCTTTCACGCTCTACTACTAACCTTACGGCTACAGATTGTACCCTCCCCGCAGAGAGTCCTCTTTTGATTTTTTTCCATAGTATGGGGGACAACTCAAAGCCTACCAAACGATCTAATATTCTTCTTGCTTGTTGCGCATTGACCAAATCTGTGTCTATATCCCTTGGCGACTGTATGGCCTTGAGTATTGCAGGCTTGGTAATCTCTCTAAAGACAATACGCTTAGTATCTTTTGTTTGTAACTTCAAGGCCTCCATTAGGTGCCATGAGATAGCTTCTCCTTCGCGGTCATCATCCGAAGCTAACCATACAGTCTCAGCAGACTTTACTAGTTTTTTCAACTCTGATATCACCTGTTTCTTATCTGGAGATATTTCGTAGGTAGGCTTAAAACCATTTTCTATATCAATGGCATTGTTTCCTTTAGGAAGATCTCTTACATGACCATAGGATGACTTTACTAAAAAGTCTTTTCCTAAATAGCCTTCTATTGTTTTTGCTTTTGCGGGGGACTCTACTATGA
>WTJX01000418.1 GCA_011524675.1 Cytophagales bacterium | reverse complement strand
AGCTCTTATTTTATTAAAAATGAATAGCATATCGTTTTGACTCAATTATTAAAAAGCTAACAGCTAATACCTAAAAGCCAAAAGCTTATGCGAATAAAGACGTAGTTTACCGAATGTTTACTTTAGTTAAAAAAGGCCCTTTTCTTTTTGGTTAATTTTTTATTGCTTTTTGGCTTACCTAATACTGTCGCTACCATGGCGTCTCCTGTAACATTGATAACCGTTCTACACATATCCAAGATTCTATCTATTGCTAAAATCAAGGCAATACCTTCTGGTGGAATACCCTCTGCTTCTAGTACAACGGCTAGCATTACTATTCCAGCTCCTGGTACACCTGCCGCTCCCACTGAGGCAAGTAAAGCGGTTAATAAAATACCCAATTGCTGTGCAAGAGTTAAGTCCATTCCAAAAGTGTTCGCAATGAATACCGCAGCAACTGCTTGATATAAACTTGTACCGTCCATATTGATGGTTGAGCCTACTGGCAACACAAAACTGGATATCTCTTCTGGTACTTTTAAGTTTTTTTCAACATTTTTCATGGTTACAGGCAGGGTAGCAGAGCTTGAACTTGTAGAGAAAGCCATCAGTTGAGCGGGGTTTATTCCTTTAAAGAAATCAAACACGTTGATGTTGGCAAAAAAGTTCAAAATGAGAGGGTAAATAATAACTATCATTACAAGGAGACCAGATAAGACAGTTAAAGCATATTTTCCTAATTCAAATAATAAATCTACTGAGTGCATCTGAACAACAAGTGTTCCTATGAGCGCAAATACACCATAAGGAGCATAAGCCATGATATATTCTACTATTTTGAGTAAGATGTGATTGAAGCTCTCAAAAAATGCGGTTACAGGTTTGGCGTGTACCCTATCAATACTCACCATGGCGATGCCTACAATGACAGCAAAGAATACGATTTGAAGCATTTTACTATTGTCAGATGCTGCACTCCATATATTACTAGGAAACATATCTACCAAAGGCTTAAGTGGTCCTTCGTGTTGTACCTTTTTTGCTTCCTCTAGGTGCTTACCACTCTCTTCACCATAGTTTTGTAACAATTCATTTTTTATTTCTATAGGCAAGTTTTTGCCTGGCTGCACTATGTTTACAACTAATAAGCCAATAGTGATAGAAATCAAAGTGGTAGCGGTATAGAAAAGGATGGTTTTACTTCCTAACCTAGAAAGCCTTTTGATGTCTTTGAGGTTAGAGATACCGACGATCAAAGAAGTAACGACCAGTGGTACAGCAATCATCTTCAATAGGTTCGTGAATATCTTTCCAAATGGTTCTATATAAAATGTAGTGAACTCAATAGGCCAGTCAGAGATAAGGCTTAAAATACCCCACATGATTCCCGCTACCATGCCTATAACGATCTTCCAATGTAATTTTAGGTTCATTATTTTATTATTTTAATTTAAATTTATTAAAAATAACATTAAGTTAACATTAAAATGCTACCTTCGAATATGTTTAGATACTAAAGAATTTCCAAAGTGAAAATTCGTCGTTTCATTGTGATTTTTCATGATGAACTTATAGCATGTGTAAGCTTTTTACTTCATGCTCTACTATCCATTTAAAAATCAAAGGTATGAAAAAGTTAGCGTTATTTATTTTTTTGGTGTTTTGCATTCTCGGAGCAAGTATTCATTTGCATTCAATTGGTCCTGCTGATGATGATATTGATTATGTTACAACAAACTATGAACCTGTCATACTTGATCGGGGCATCTTAGAATCGTCCATCAAAAGTAGCAACGCCAAGCCTATAGAAGCATCTGGTAAGATATACATCAAAGGGGATTACCTTTTTATCAATGAAAAGTATGAGGGCGTACATATGATTAATAACTCTGATCCACACGCTCCCGTCAATATAGGTTTTATAGAAGCACCTGGTTGCATAGATATATCTATCATCGACGATTACCTATTCATAGACAACGCTGTTGACCTAGTAACGGTAGATATTGGTTCTTTTCCAATCATCAGAGAGGTTTCTAGGGTTCGCAATATCTTTCCAGAGTTGTTTCCACCAGATTTGGATTATTTGCCTTGGCAGTACTCTTCTACGAATAGAGAAAGCAATACGGTGATTGTTGGCTGGAAAAGAATAGTCAATTAGTAAAAGGGGAGATCAAGGGCGTGATTTCATTCCACGAAAGTGGCCTTATTTTAATGAATAATTAATAATGTGGTAATAAGTAGTGGTTAGTGATTAACGATTAGAGATTAGTTTTTAGTGCTTGATGTTAAGTGATGTCTTAAAAGAGCTAAAAGCCAACAGCTTATAGGTCATTGACTATCGGCTCGTCAATACTAGAAACCAGATACTAACTACTAAAAAACGTAAAAGATGGTTTTGCAAAGCCTTATAAAAAGTTATAACCACTAGAATATCATGTGATTATAAACTTGAACACATAAACACAAGAACACTTGAACACATTTTAAAAATATGAAAAAGATAATAAATATACTGCTTATCGTATGCAGTTTGAATTTTGTGAACTGTAGTAGCAATGAAGACTCAGTAACACCAAGTACATCTTTTGATGGTTCCAACAGCGGCAAAGGTGGTTCCACAGCTAGATTTACTACGCTTGGAAACTATCTATATACAGTAGATGAGTATAACCTCAAAGTATTTAAAATCACAACAGAAGGAGAAGCAATATTAAAAAACACTGTCTATATCGGGTTTGATATAGAAACTATTTTTCCTAGAGGCGCTGATAAGCTGTTTATAGGTAGCTCTAGTGGAATGTATATCTATGACGTCGAAAACCCAGAAGTACCTAAATACTTATCCATCTTTCGTCATGTGGTGAGTTGCGATCCTGTGGTGGCAGATGACAACTATGCTTATGTAACACTAAGGTCAAATGACAATTGGTGTGGAAACAGCGTCAACCAATTGGATATTTTGGATGTAAGGGATTTGAGTAATCCTATACACCTAGAGACTTATCAACTTACAGCACCTTATGGGTTAGGCATTCAAAACGATACCTTATATGTATGTGATAATGGGCTCAAAGTATTTGATGTGAGCAATAAGAAGGCAATTAGGACGATTCATCATTTCAAAAACATAGACGCTAGAGATGTGATCACCAATGGCAAATACCTTATCATGACTTCTACCGCTGGTATTTATCAGTATAGCACTGAAAACGACACGATTCAGCAAATTAGTGTGTTGTAGAACGTCGGTAGTATTTGCCCTTAGAGCAGCTTTAGGACACTTATAGTTTAAAATACAAGACCTAAGTAGGCAGACAAAAATAATTGTGTTTTAAAAAATGAGTGGTTTTAGTTCAG
>WTJX01000299.1 GCA_011524675.1 Cytophagales bacterium | reverse complement strand
TGAGATGAATTAAAATAGCCGTTTTTTATCATAAGTATTTTTGGATGACTACTTACAGTAAATAATTTGCAATAATCTTTAATGACTATTATTTTTATTAAAAATAACTTATTAAGTTAAAATGCTTTTCCAATAAAAACCACCTACAGTTAGACTAACAGGATAAACAGATAATGCTAAAGCCCCCATTTACAAAATTTTTCAGTAGATTATTCAATTATCAGCATAACACAGACAAAAAAGGCTATGAATTATTCAAATCAAAAAATAGTAAAACATTCTTTCATTATTATAATTTTCATACTCGGATTATCACCTGCATCAAGTTATTCTCAAACAAGTGAAGTAAACTCATCAGGAAGAACTAGTTATTTTTGGCTAACCTTAAAATCACAAGCAGGTACAACATCAGGAGTTGATACAGACCTTATACTTACCAATGGTTACCGTAGTGTAAATCTCAGCTCAGCAGACCTTTCTTGTACACGAAAAAAAAATGGTGCAAGCTATATATATCACATCAAGTGGACTGGAAACAATTTAATGGGTGGAAAAGAAGCCGAAACCTTAGCGTTTAATATAGTAGTGGACGCATTTGAAAACACAAATTATACATATACAAAAAACAATTGTGCCATAACATCATTGGGTAAAAACACCTCACTTTCTGACGAAAATAACCGTTGGGGTATTTCTAATAAATATAATATTAATGCTGGGAAGTCTATCCGTATGAGGCAACAAGATTTCACTATAAATAATACTGATCTTTTTGATACAGGTCTTTTGCTAGAAGCTAAATTCACAAACATTACCGTAGCTAAAAACTCTAGTCGTTTTAGTCATAAAATAATTTTGGGCTTTGGAGAAATCTTTAAAGCCACCAATTTTAGAGAAACTAAAAAAAGCTTTAATCTAAGTGATGAATCATTTTCTATTACTGGAGCTGGAAGTAATACAAAGAGTAAAGGAGGCTTTGCTATAGAGCAAATCAAGTTTAAGCTTATTATCAGAAACTTAGCGTTAACCAAAGAAGATACTGAACATCCTTTTTCTGATGTGGAAGATGGACATACCTATGATGAAGAGGCAGTAGAAATGATGATGAATTTACCAGAGCTTGAAAAGAAAGTTCGACCATGGAGCTGGGAGACACCTAAAAGGTGGGCAGAAATCCGAAAAAGGAGAATCCCATTTACGAAGAAAGAAATAGACATTGTTTGTAAAGCATCTGATATAGGTGGTCATGCAACGTTTAGAAAGTACTATCCAGATATAATGTATAGTGCTGGATATATGAACCTCGAAAAAGATACTGACAACCCTGGTTTAAAAGGGCACTATCTTGAAGCGCCCGAACATTATCTTTATAAAGCAGATAAAAAAGTCCTCGCAGGAGGTCCAAAAGGAGGCGAAAGCGCCTATTTTAACCTTGCAAATCCCGAAACGCGCAAATGGTGGCTAAGCGATGTAGCCAAAGAGCTTAAAGGTAAAGAAAACGATGGATGTTCCTTTTTTATTGATGCACTTGCCAAAGTGGGGGCAGTAGCTTCTGGCGATTACTATGATTATTTGGGCAATCCAGTAAGTAACAAAAGTTATTGGGAACATACCAAAAAACTGATGAATGTAGTCAGAGAAGACTATGGAGATAAATTTTTCCTTACAGGAAACTTTGCTAGACCAGGTACAGGAAACATCCGCACTAGATTTTCTATGAACTATACCCATGTTGCATACATAGAATCATTTGAGCATTTCGGTAATTATATCCCTCATGCAAATGAAGGGATTAGATTGATGCAAAAACTATCCAGAGCTGGTAAATGGATTCAAATAACGGTCGCTACACGAAAGCCTATTCCCAGCGATTCACTCAGTCTAGATGAAATGCGAACAAAAGCTCAGAAAGCTATGCCTGAAATATGGGCTAAATACAATGAAAACGAACGTAAAGAGTTGTCAAAACTATATGCCTATTTTCCAGTAAAGCTAGCCATGTTCCTCATCGGAGCAGGTGAAAGGTCTTATTTTAAATACACAGACTCAAAAGTAGTAAGGACTGCTGGAAGAGATTTATTTAAAAATATAATGCCATTTCCTGAATGGAACATGCCTTTAGGAGCACCTCTAGCAGAGGGCGTTAATAATAGTAACATATGGTGGAGAAGGTTTGAATATGTAGATGTTGTTTTTAACCTTAACAAAGGAACATCTAGATTCATTCATAAAAGTAAAGGAAACGGAAATAACTTATCACGTAAAGGCATTGCATCACAATCTTCCGATGGCATTAGAGGGAAAGCTTCGCTTGCTATAGACGGAAACAGTAATGGTTCTGTTAGTTATGGCTCTTTATCGCGTACAAAGAAAGAAACTAACCCATGGTGGCAAGTAGATTTAGGGAAAGACCATATCATCAACGAAATGAATATTCTCGGCAGAATAGATGAAGGCTACCCCAACGGAATATCAAACTATACAGTATATGTAAAAAATAGCAAAGGAGATATTACCTTTTCTAAAACATTTAAAGAAACAATTCCATCTGCTACAGTAGATGCAGGAGGAGTTTTAGGTAAAACTGTATCTATAAAACTGAATGGAGCAGGAGTGCTATCATTAGCAGAAGTAGAAGTATTTGGTAGATAAGATATACTACAGTTCTCTTTAAGAAGGCTTTGCAAAACCTTAGTTATGCAAAGCCTTCTTAAATCATTAAACTCTAATCCTTTTTCCCACTTTCGTGGAATAAAATCCAGCTGTTTTGAGTAGCTAGTATTAAGTACAAAGTCGTTAGTACAAAGAATAAGGCCTATTTAAAGACTAATCATTCATCACTAAGCACTAAAAAAACTCATCACTCATAATCCATAATCCAACACTAATCTCTAATCGTTAATCACTAATCACTTTTCCCACTTTCGTGGAATAAAATCACGCCTTTTTGCAACAGCGTTGCATTTTTAGCTTTACTATACATATCTTTGCAGTAAATCGCACTTGGTAAAGTAGTGGACAAGAATTATGAAAAAAGAAGAAATAGAAAGTTTAGGTAACAATCATTTGTTAACAAGTCTAGAAACACCACTCCGCAAAGATGCTTTTCAAAAGACGGATCAAGAAAAAATAGAAAACATACAGCATCACTTTGCCAAAATAATGGAAGAGCTAGGGCTTGACCTTACCGACCAAAGCCTAGCTGGCACGCCATATCGTTTTGCAAAAATGTATGTCAAAGAACTATTCTATGGTTTAAACCCAAAAAACAAACCTCAAATATCAAACTTTGAAAATCAGTATAACTATAGTAAAATGCTGGTAGAGCAAGATATTAACATAGATTCATCTTGCGAACATCACTTCTTACCCATAGTAGGCAAGGCACATATTGCTTATATACCACAAGGAAAAGTCATCGGTCTATCAAAAATCAATAGGATAGTAGATTACTATGCTCACCGTCCCCAAGTGCAGGAGCGTCTATGCCTTCAAATACTAAACGAACTACAAGAGACACTAGCCACCAAAGATGTCATAGTACTCATACATGCAAAACACCTTTGCGTATCATCAAGAGGAATAAAAGATAAAACAAGCTTTACGAGTACGATCGAATACGGAGGTTGCTTTGAAAGTATAGAAAAAAGAAAAGAGTTTTTAAACTGTCTAAACCAACCCTCAAATTTTTAAAAAGTTAAAACTAAGGTTAGTTTTTTATACGTTAGTAAAGAGTCTGTTTGAAGTGAAAGACAAGTAGGGATATATAAAAAGGCTTTGCATAACTACGGTTTTGCAAAGCCTTGTATAGCGTTTCCTAATACAGCTCCTCCTCTTCTGGATTAAAATCATCCATATTAAACATACTCCCCACTAAATCTTTGAAGGTAGAGCGTGAATCTACTACTTGCTTACTCAATTGAGAATATTCGGCTAGACCGTGTAAAGCAAACTCCATCAGCAAATATTTGTAATCGCTTTCTGCCTCGGGGGCAATATAGTCAACCATAGCCGATAACCCATCTACCTTATTGAGGGTAGCTTGATAGTCTTGCTTAGACAAGTTTTGCAATATATTTACTTCATTCCCTTTGTTGAACCATGTTACTATGTCAGCATATGGATTGATACCGTCTTTTTGTTTTTTTAATTTTTCTGGATCGGGAAAAATCTGTTCAAACTGCTTACGAATCGCTTTGCCTAGCAAAAACAGTGAAACATTATGACTTCCTTCTTGCTCACCCTCATATACAAGTTCTATCTTCCCATTGATAGCAGGGACTATACCCACAATGTCTGCCACCCGGAGGTAAGTACGACCTTCTTTGTTTAATAACATTCTTCTTTCTGCCACGCTATGCAACAATTCATAAGCAGAAATAGTGAGACGAGCCGACACACCACTTTTTTGATCTACATACTCACTTTCGCGCGCTGCAAAAGCAATTTCTTCTATCAAGTTGTCTATCAAGTCGGAGCTTTGTAGTTTTTCTTTTAGAGCTGCATCTATTTGAGCCTCCTGTTTAGTGATGACTTTTGAAATCTCTGTACTTTTAGGGTAATGCGTTAATATTTGGCTTTCTATCCTATCTTTCAAAGGCGTAACTATCGACCCCCTATTCGTATAGTCCTCTGGATTTGCAGTAAAAACAAACTGTACATCTACGGGTAGGCGTATATTGAAGCCTCGTATCTGTATGTCTCCTTCTTGTAAGATGTTAAATAATGCTACCTGTATTCTTGCTTGCAAGTCTGGCAACTCATTGATGACAAAGATACAACGGTGTGCTCTAGGTATCATACCAAAGTGTATCACCCTTTCATCTGCATAAGTGAGTTTTTGTGTGGCGGCCTTGATAGGATCAAGGTCGCCTACCAAATCCGCAACAGAAACATCAGGTGTTGCCAACTTCTCTACATAGCGTTGTTCTCTATGTATCCAAACAATAGGCGTATCGTCTCCTTTTTGAGCAATAGTCTCCTTCCCAAAACGAGTAATCGGTGCCAATGGATCATCAAAAAGCTCTGCTCCCTCTATGGCTGGCATATACTCATCAAGTAGTTTGACCATCATGCGTGCCATCATCGTTTTGGCTTGGCCACGTAACCCTAAAAATAAAATATTGTGCTTAGCAAGCAAGGAAGACTCAAACTCTGGAATCACGGTATCTTCGTAACCCCTTATTTTGTCAAAGACATTTTTTTCCTCAGAGATGGATTTTATGAGATTATCTCTGATTTCTTCTTTTACTGACTTTGACTGGTAACCGCTTGCTTTCAGCTGTCCTAGTGTATTGATGGAAGGTGATGACATGTTTTTTTGTTAAAATGAAACCCGCAAAGCGGGAATAAATAAAATTATCTAACCGTTTTTTTTCTATTATTTAAAAAGTCTTCAAAGATATACTCTCCTAAACCATTGAGTGAGCTGTAGTAAGCTCTACCGTTGTTCACCTTGGTGAACTCTTTTACAAATTGCTGCAAATATGGGTCTTTGGCTATCATAAACGTAGTAATAGGAATGCCTAGACGCTTGCATTGAGCCGCCATATTCATGGTCTTATTGATTACTTTTCGGTCTAAGCCAAAACTGTTTTTATAATATTTAAGCCCCACTTTGAGGCAAGTAGGCTTACCATCAGTAATCATAAATATCTGTTTGTTACTTGTTTTTTTACGTCGCAAAATATCCGTTGCCAACTGTAGCCCTGCATAAGTATTGGTATGATACGGCCCTACTTTAAGGTAAGGCAAGTCTTTGATAGTAATAGGCCAAGCATCATTTCCAAAGACGATAATGTCTAAGGTGTCATTTGGGTATCTTTGTGTAATAAGCTCTGCCAACGCCATAGCTACCTTTTTGGCTGGAGTGATTCTATCTTCTCCATAAAGAATCATAGAGTGAGAAATGTCTATCATCAATACCGTAGAAGCTTGCGTCTTATGATCTCTTTCTCTTATCACCAAATCATCTTCGGTCATTTTAAATTCGTCTATGCCATTGTTCATTTGAGCATTATAAATAGAACGAGTCATATCAATGCTGTCTAAAGCATCTCCAAATTGAAACTGACGAATATTAGAGTTAAGGTCATCCCCTATCCCTGTTTTTGATACTTGATGTTTACCCGCTTTGCTTTTCTTTAATTTACCAAATATTTCTTCCAAGGCACTTTTACGAATACTTTGTTCTGACTTAGCAGTCAATGATAGCTCCCCCTCTTGTGAATCATCAGAGATATATCCATTCTTTTTCAAATCATCTATGAAGTCCGCCATACCATAGTCGGCAGAGGTAATATTATACTGATTGTCCAACTCAGACATCCACTCTAGCGTCTCAGATACATTACCAGAGGTATAAGGCAAAAGCTTGAAAAACAACTCTAGTAAGTTTTCAAAATTGGCCTCTTCTGAAGCCTTCTTAGGTATAAATTTACTAAATCTAAATCCTTCCATACGTTAAGGGGTTAATGCTCTTTAGTCATGACTTCACCATAGAAAGCATACTTGTACTATCAAAACAATTCCTTAACACAAGTAACAAAAAAGTCGTTAGAATGATCTACTTATTTGAATGTTTTTTATGAGCATTATTGCATTTGATTATGAAATAGTTTTTTGAGCAGCCTAGTAAGGTCATTTATACTTGGTCTATTTATCATTTTCCCTTAACTTTAACTTTATAATCGGTCCATAAGGCTGAGAAAAAACTTAACGTACAGTGCAAAAAACTTTTTTAAAGACATGAAACCCGCACGGCGGGAGCGGAAAAACTAAGGTTAAAGTAGCTCTCACCAGTCAAGAACGTGATTAAAAAAAACAAAACAACTAACTGAATAATAGATAGTTATCAACTTGAATACAAGAACACTCGAACACATTTTAAACACATGAAACGAGCATCTCAAAGGTGAAGGGTTGAAAGTTAAACGTTGAAGGTTGGGTATTAACTCAAAAAACACGCTTGCAGCGCATAACTTATAACGTAAAACTTAAAACGTATATAAACACATGAATCATCCCACTGTAGAACAAAGCGTATTTGATCCATCTCTATCAGTAATATTTGATCTTAGCGAGGAAAAAAAACTCAATAAAGGAGACGTTATTACACGCCAATATGCCAGTACAGAATATTTTTACCTCCTTATAGAAGGCGTTGTTGAATTTTTTATTGACATAGATGAAACAGAGAAAGGCTTATATGTAGGACATAGCGAAGAACCATATACACCTATAGGATGGAGTGGTTTTAGAGATCCCAAGAGATATGCCACCACAGTAAAGGCAGCTTCTGAGTTTGTAAAAGTACTGCGTTGGAAGCATGACGAGCTAGACCAACTATTCTTGAAACAACCACAACTAGGTGCCTCGTTTCTCAAATCTTTACTTCCCAATACCAGAAACCTTATAGAAGAGTCCATTTTATTGCTCAACAAATTCAACCCCAACTTGATAGAGCAAGAAATGACCCTCGCTGAAGGTAAAGCACAAGAGTTAAACAGTGATGTTTCACCTCAAATGCCTATCGGCTTACTTCGAAAATCGCCATTCTTTGAAGTTTTTAGAGAAGAAACATACAAAAAGCTAGCTCCTTACATCAAGAGTAAACGCTTTGATGCTGGAGAAATTTTGTTTAAACAAAACGAAAAATCAGAAGGACTATACTTTTTGGCTACAGGCAAAATCCTGTTCAAATACACAAGTCTCAACGAACAGCAACAGTCAGTAACAGCCTTTCGCTCCATCAATTCGCCAGGTTACATACTGAGTTGGTCAGGCGCTATAGATAAGCCAAATATTGTAACGGCATCCGCTCTATTAGAAAGCACCGTATATTACATCCCACAAAAAGACCTAACATTACTCTTTAAACAAGACGCAAATTTCTATCTCTCTTTTTGTTATCGTTTGTTATGGTTGATGGGCAATCAATTACGAGCCTTAAGAGCAAGGCTAATTTCTGCCAAGTTTGATAAAGAAATTATTGCTATCCAAAACTTACTAGAGCAGAATAGTACGCAACTCAGCGTCCTGTCCAAACTTCATGAAGTTCCTCACCTATTAGACAATAAACACACTTTAGGGGACGGCCTGGATATTTTAAACCAAATCAAGAAAAACGGTAGCACTACACTTGAAAGAAGTCTAGCAACATTGAGTTTAGACATCTTGGGACAAATTACCAAAGAACACTTTTTTTACCAAGGACTACTCTCCATCTACAACGAGGTGATTACTTCGCCCAAAGAGGCAGAAGCGAGTGAAGTCAGAAAAGAATCTGCAAATAAGTTTATTCGTTTGTTTGAAAACGTACCTCAAATCGTCATAGGTAAAGAGTTGCTTCCTCCAGAACCCGGTCATATCTTTATCTATAATCACTTAAGGAATGACCCATACAATACACTACCCAACAATTTTCAATTAACGTTAGATTCTCATTACATTAGTTCTGTCATTTTACATAACACATACAATGACCCAGGCATACGTGTAGTACGCATAAGCAAAGGACCAGAGTACGGACATCAGTACTACTACAGCAAACTCGGGCATATAGATGTGTTCACCAATGAATCCGAAAAGACAGCAAATACACCAGAAGCAAAAGCAGCTGTCAGAAACAAATTTTACAAGCAGGCAGAAGACTACCTAGTCAAAGGCACCAATCTTATTATTAGTCCCGAAGGTACTAGCTATGCTACAGAAGAGTCCCCAGGAGATTTTAAATCTGGCGCGTTTAGGCTCGCATTATCCATGGAAAAAGAGCCGCTGATAGTACCAATCGTTGTAGCAAATTTTGATAAAAGAGTACGTTACAATACACTATCTGTCATTATAAAAAAACCTTTCAAGGTAAGTGAGTATGTTTCCGATGCCAATGATAAAGGGCAAATGAAACATTTTTTATCAGAACTAAAACTAAAGTACAAAAACTATGTAAAGGAAGCAATGCACCTAAGTGCTGCGGCCACACATAATCAAAATAGATTTGAATAGATATGTTTGAAGAAGAGTTAATAGCCCTAGAAAATAAAGTAAAGAATAATACTGAACAAAGCGACTTAATAGCCTTCTATGGTAGTTCGTCTATACGACTGTGGGACAGCTTGACAGAAGATTTGGCACCAGCAAAAAGCATAAATCTCGGCTTTGGAGGTTCTACTATTCTCGACTGTATAGTGCAAGCAAATAGAGTATTATACCCTTTAAAACCAGCGAAAATTTATTTTTATGCGGGCGATAATGATATAGGTAACGAAGCTACTACAGTAGAAGTGTTTCAGCGTTTTCAAACATTTTTCCATAACACGCTAGAGGCCTTACCGCTTACAGAGATTGTCTTTGTTTCCATCAAGCCTAGCCCACAAAGAGAACAATACAGAAGCACTATAGAGAGTGCCAATATGATGATACAAGAATTTATTGCCATCAACGACAACTGTTCTTTTCTCAATATCTACGACCCTATGATCTTACCAAACGGCAAAGTAGATAGCAGCCTTTTTATTGAAGATAACTTACACCTAAATAAAAAAGGATATGAATTATGGACAGCGCTATTTAGAGACTCACTCAAGAGCGAGTACGTTTAACATTAATTCATTTACTAAAGAATAGTTTCTTTAAGACGAAAAAACCAAACATACGCTATAGTATGCTTTGTCTTCAAAGAAAAGAAGGCTAATTTTGATAGATAATTGAATTAATTTTTAGGTGGAAAACATAAAATCAGTATGTGAAGAGAAAAACTTTCAAGCATTATATGAAAGTTTTGCCAAAGATGTAAGAAACTTTATGTATTATAAATGTGGTAACCTTGAGCAAGCAGAAGACCTTACTCAACAAACCTTTCTTAAACTTTGGACCAATTGCAAAAAAGTCATTTACGAAAAAGCAAAAAGCTATCTATTTACAGTAGCCAACAATGACTTTTTGAAGCAAGTAGCTCATCAAAAGGTAAAACTAAAGTTTCAGCAAGCCAGTCAAGCGACCTCCATTAATCATTCAGAATCTTCTGATGCTCTAGTAAGAGAAAACGAATTTAAGGAAGTACTAGAGCATGCCATCTCTCAGTTAACAGAAGGGCAAAGAGAAGTTTTTTTGCTGAACAGAATTGACAAACTTAAGTATAGAGAAATAGCAGAAATGCTTCAAATAAGCATAAAAACAGTTGAAAAACGTATGCAAAAAGCCTTAGAGTTTCTCAACAGAAGTATCAAAGAGTTTGAAACAAGAAATATTTAAAAAAAATGATAGGGTAAATCTTAATCTAGGGCTTTTATAATTAACAATGAATAGAAACGAAGAAAATAGTGTACTTTTAGCCAAGTGGTTGAGCGGGGAGTTGTCCGAAGAGCAACTTAGCAAGATGGATGCTGAGGAGCTTGCTCGTTTAGAGAAAATAAAAAACACAGTAGATACATGGACATTGCCAGATGTACAACCGTACGCAACTGTTAAAGAGCAAATCCAAAACCCTGCCAAAGTAGTCAAGTTTTATCCTCAACGAAAATTGTTAGCCTTAGCTGCATCAATAGCTTTGCTCATTGGGTTATTCCTATTCCTAAAGCCCGATCCAAAAGAAAGTTTTATTACTACAAATCAAAGTAAAGAATTTACGCTTCCCGATGGATCACTTGTAGCAGTGAACAAACATAGTGTCATCCGCTTTTCTAAAAAAGAATGGCAAGAAGGGAAAAGAAAACTAGAACTAGAAGGCGAAGCATATTTTAAAGTTAAAGAAGGAAATACATTTTCAGTACAGGGAAGCAGAGCAACCGTACAAGTACTAGGTACTGCCTTTAATGTCATCAGTACTCCTTCTTGTCAAAACGTAGCCTGCTATGAAGGAACGGTATCTGTAAACACTCCGCTAATAAGCAAAGTAATCACCAAAGGACAAGCCGTCGCTGTAGATGAAAAAGGTGATGTAGAAATTTATGATACACCTATACTATCTGAGCAGCGCTGGAAAAATGAATATATTCATTTTTCCAATAGCTCTTTACTAGAAGTCATTGCCGTACTAGAGACAACCTACGGTATCACAATAGAACTAAAAGAAGAAAATTCAAATCGTAAATTCACCGGTAAAGTCACACAAAGCAATTTAAAAGAAGCACTAGCTTCAGTCTTTTTGCCGCTCGCTATTTCCTATGAACTTAAAGGAGAAAAAGTGATATTAAAAAATTAATTTTCACCCTTTCGGGTAATCTATTCCAGTGGGGTTTTGAAAGCCCTCTAATATTAACTAGCCCTGCTTACTTTTTTAAGTGATTAATTCTATTTTACAAAGCTAACTAAACTTGGATTTTTATGCGTTAGGGATAGAAGCCATGTACTCCCCCCGCAGTCTGGCTAGTTACTAAACTGACCTTTATGAGGTCAGTTCTTAACGTAACTCCCTCCTTTTTTGCCCTCAAAGGGAAGGGCTGACTGTTAAGAAAATAGACCTTAGTCTATTTTTAAGG
>WTJX01000723.1 GCA_011524675.1 Cytophagales bacterium | reverse complement strand
CTTATTCATATACAAAGACTATGTAATTATACTTAGTTTTTTATTAAGTAATTTTTTGCCCCAAAGGCCTAAAAGGACCCTCTTTTTTAAACGTTCCTTTCGGTTTATTTTTTCTTATTTTTGGTTTTTGGGAAGGGATTTTTGCCTCTCTTGTAAAATTTTCGGATGGTAACAAAAGTAATTACGCCACCAACTTAACAAAGTTTTTAAAAGGAATACCCAAGGTGTTTTCAATACTTTGAGTGCTTTTTTTGGTGATAAAAGTTAGGTTGAGGATATTGGAAATGTTCTCTTCACCATATTCTACTGCGATGTAGTTCCATATAGACTGACCTATCAAGGTAGCGTCATTACCGACAAAGTTTTTGATTTTCTTTTTTCTATTTATCAAATCACCTTTGATCACATCACTTAGCGCAGGGGACCAACCTTCAGAGATATACTTGGCCGCACCGTCCAAAAACCAAGGGGCGATATTCATCAAATATGAGCTCTGCAATTGGTTGCGTAAGCTGCCACCAAACAACATTACTTCTAGCATCAACTTGGTTAGCCCTTCACTTATTCCTTGTTTAAAACCTATCTGAGTACCAGGGTAGGCTACTTCTAGGCGAGATTTCTTTAGCTCTGTTTCACCGCCTATAAACGCCTTTCGAGTCAAATCCACATTGCTCATCTGCATATCCTCTACCGAATTATAGACCATCATCACTATGGGGTCATGAGGAGTATAGCCTGTAATCTCAATGATACGTTTCAGCTCTACTTCTGCAAAGCGAGAAGCATTGTATGCTATATTGTTGCCTCCAACGTAATAATAGATGATGAAATGCTCGGTAGTGATATATTTCCAATTCCATTGTTTGTATTGCACTCTGTTGTTACCAAACACCTCGTAAGCATTTTGTCCAACGCTTGTTAGACTAAGTAAGCACAATAAAAGACCGAAGATATGTTTTTGAAGGGATTTCAAGTATAATAGGGGATTCAAATGTTACTATCCTTAAAAGTGATGAAAGTAGTTTTTTAAAATACGCTTTAAACTTAAAGATAAAGATTTATTGTAAATAGTTGTAAGATAATGTATAGTATTCGAATTATGTGTATAATTTTTTAGAATAATTTCAGTTTGTCCTGATAATTCTCGTTTTTTATCATACTCGTTTATTCACCCAATACGGCGGGACGGAACGTGTAGGGGAGTATGTATTTTTGGATGACTACTTAAGCACTCAAGGATTAAAAAAACTTAAAAAGAAGAAAAGCTATGAAATTGATTTCCTAATTTCGATATTTGTCTCTTGTCAAAAAGCCCACAAAAGAGGATGAGAATATTAAAATTTGGCGGGACATCCGTAGGTTCCCCAGAAAACATCAAAAAAGTATTACAAATCATAGCTGATTATCAAGCACAGCAAGTACCCTTCGCGGTCGTTGTATCTGCTATGAGTGGAATTACTAACCTACTTATCAAAGCGAGTAAAGAAGCTGAGCAAGGTGAAGAGAGCTATCTCTCCACACTCAAAACCATTGAAGAAAAACATATTCAAACGGTTTCAGACTTAATAACTATCCAATATCAGAGTGAAGTTTTTGCCCACGTCAAAAGAATCATGAACGATTTGGAAGACTTTTTAAAAGGAATCTACCTCATCAAAGAGCTATCACCAAAGTCCCAAGACTACATTTTGAGCCATGGCGAAAGGCTTAGTGCTTTCATCATCAACAAAACTGCGTTACAGCAAGGGCTAAAAACAAGCTTTGTAGATGCGAGAACTATCATACAGACAGACCGTAGCTATGGTAATGCTAAAGTAGATTTTGAAAAAACAAAAACGCTGATTCAAAAAAATATTCTTTTAAAGGATGGCACACCTATCATTACAGGTTTTATAGCTTCTACCGAAGAAGGCAATACGATCACCTTGGGTAGGGGAGGGTCAGACTATACCGCCTCCATTTTAGGAGAGGCACTTGCTGTGGAGCAAGTAGAGATATGGACAGATGTAGATGGTGTCATGACGGCAGACCCTAGAATGGTCAAAAATGCCTTTTCATTGCCTGCTATCTCTTATAAAGAAGCTATGGAAATGACCCATTTCGGTGCAAAAGTAATCTATCCTCCTACATTACAGCCTTTGGTCAATAGTGATATACCTGTTTTAATCAAAAACACCTTCAATCCTACACATATAGGAACAAAGGTGAGCCAAAAGAGTGAGCACATCAATAAGTTGAGAGTAAAAGGGATTTCTTCTATACAAAAAATAGCGCTACTCAGCATACAAGGTAGTGGTATGGTTGGGGTTACAGGAGTATCTGGTCGTTTGTTTAGTAGCCTAGCACAAGCAGGGATCAATATCATCCTCATTACACAAGCTTCCTCAGAGCATTCTATCTGCTTGGCAGTAGCACCAGAAGATGCTCAAAAAGCATCCGAAGTGATAAAACAAGAGTTCTTCTATGAACTAGAAGCCAAAAAGATAGATCAACTTATTGTAGAAAATGAGCTTTCTATTGTCGCTGCTATAGGCGAAAACATGAAAGATACCCCGGGTATTTCGGGTAAAATGTTTCATGCTTTAGGTAAAAACGGTGTCAATATCCGTGCGATAGCACAAGGTTCTTCAGAACTCAATATCTCTGCGGTAATAGCACAAACAGATCTTTCTAAAGCACTCAATGCCTTGCATGATGCTTTCTTCTTGTCCGATGCCCGAAGTTTAAATCTTTTTGTATTAGGACCTGGACTCATAGGTGGGACGCTTCTCCATCAGATAGCAGCACAGTATGACTACCTTGTCCAAAAACTAGGGCTAGCCGTAAAGGTGGTAGGGCTTGCCAATAGTAGAAAAATGATTTTCAATCAAGAAGGCATTGATTTATCCTCTTGGAAAACACAGTTAGACCAAGGTGCAGCTTCATCTTTTGATGCTTTTGTACAAGAGATGAAAAACATGAACCTGCCCAATAGTGTATTTGTAGATAACACTTCAAACAAAGAGATCGCTAATTACTATGAAGAGATACTATCTTCAAGCATTTCTATTGTTACACCAAACAAAGTAGCCAACTCAGGTAGCTATGCAGCTTACGAAAGTTTGAAAAAAGCCTCTTTGGGAGCAGGATCGCAATTCTTGTATGAAACCAATGTAGGCGCAGGGCTTCCTGTTATCAATACTTTACAAAACCTTATCAATAGTGGTGATGAAATCTTAAAAATTGAAGGTGTACTTTCAGGTTCATTATCATTTATTTTCAACTCTTACGACGGCAGTAGCACATTCAAAGAAGTAGTACTGCAAGCAAAAGAAAACGGTTATACAGAACCAGATCCAAGAGAAGATTTA
>WTJX01000170.1 GCA_011524675.1 Cytophagales bacterium | reverse complement strand
GAAGTACTATTGTTCCACAACTCATGTAACACCATGTCGTAATAAGGGAATTGTTTTGCCATATCTTTGGGCATCCATGCTTCTATGGCACTACTGCCCCAACAACTCAAAACGATTCCTACAGGTACATTTATTTTTTGTTGTAATTCGTAGGCAAAAGAACATGCTACTGCACTGTTGGGGTAGTTTACTTCCCACATGCCACTTACATTTTCTTGTTCTTCTAGGGCGACACTTCTTTTTACTTCAAAACTTCGTATATGTTTGATTTTTGAAATAATATCTTTTACTTTTTGTACAGATTTGGCAGGCAGTGCCATGTTTGACTGTCCCATACAGAGCCATATTTCACCGATCACTATATCTGTGATGACTGTTTCAGTACTGCCTTTTATACGCATGGTTTTTCCTTCAAAAGAGGCTTCCAAGGGATCAAGGTTTATCATCCAATCTCCATTGGCATCAGTAAGGCAAGATTTGTTTTGCCCAGCAAAGGAGACGGTTACTTTTTGGTGGGGTGTATCTTTTCCCCATACGGGAACGCTACTATTTCTTTGTAAAATGGCATGATCGCAAAATAAGGCGTTTGGTCGCAATGCAGCTTTCAACTGTATATTGAAAACAAGGATACATAAGGTTAATAGGCTGTATTTAGTTTTTATTTTCATGTGTTTATATACGTTTTAAGTTATAGGTTCTACGTTTTACGTTTAAGCATTGTCTTGCGAGTTAGACTCAACCTTCAACACAGAACGTACAATCTTTAACATGGTAGTTTCATGTGTTTATATACGTTTTAAGTTATAGGTTCTATGTTTTGAGTCTTATTGTCTAGTGACTAGGTTTTGCTTTTTTGACGGGGTAGTTGGCTTCTGCAATAGAGCGCATGGGATCATTTTCTTTATCCATGGTAAGTTCTAGGGTGGCTAGCAGCTCTTCTTTCTTTTTTTGATAAGCTGGTAGGGCAGCGAGGTCATTTTCTTCTTGTGGGTCTTCTGATAAATGAAATAGCTTTGTTTTTTTCAGTAATGGATATACGATGATTTTCCAGTCTCCTTTGATGAGCATCCTTTGTGTTCCCATATATGCTCCATAGATGACATCGTATAGTGTATTGTTTGGGTTTTTGAGTAAAGGGAATAGGCTTTTGTATTCCACATAGTTTGGTTTTTTTACACCTGCAATCTCTAGTGTGGTAGCCATGGCATCTTGCAAATAGATAGGGCTGTTTATTTTACTTCCTTTTTTTACGCTTGGTCCCTTGACGATGAATGGAGTACGCATGGAATGTTCGTACATGTTTTGTTTACCTACTAGTCCATGATGTCCTACGGCTAGTCCATGATCTGAAGTGAAGATAATCCATGTGTTGTCTGCTTTGCCAGAGGCTTCTAAGGCTTGCATGATCTTTCCTATTTGTGCATCCATATGTGTAATGCTGGCAAAATATTCTTGTCTGTGTACTTTGATGGCGTATTCTGTTCTAGGAAAGGGCGCAAGTTTTTCATCTCTAATGGTTGGTACTCCTTCGCTGCCCATGTCTGGGTAGAGTGGTGCATAGTTGCTAGGGAGAGCTATGCTTTCTAAAGGGTATTTGTCTACGAATTCTTTGGGTGCTTGTCTCGGGTCGTGTGGGGCATTGAATGCCAAGTACATGAAGAAAGGGTTGTCTTCTTTGCTTGCTTGCTCTATGAAGGCTATGCCATCGTCTGCCAGTACTTCGCTCCAGTGTTTTCCACCTTCCCAAAAACCTCCATTTTTTGTATCCCAAGGATACCACGCTTCGGCTGGATCTTCTCCTTCTTTTGGTCTGTTATAGCCTTTTGGTGTTTGTTTGGGCATGCCTGCTCGTATGTTTTTGGTATGGTCAAAGAGCTTATGTACGGAGGTGCTTACATGCCATTTGCCTGTGATATAGGTGGTGTAGCCTGCCCCCGAGAGTAGCTGTGACCATGATTTTCTTTTTCCTTCACTACATTTTTTGAGTTCTTCTTTGGCATGCCATAAGTGGCTACCTGTATTCAACATGCCTCTACTTGCCATGCAGACAGCACCTGCCCATGAGCCCATATTATAGGCATGTGTAAAGGTAGCTCCTTCTTTTGTGAGTTTATCGAGGTGGGGGGTGAGGACTTTTTGCTGACCATTGATGCCTATGGTTTCATAAGACTGGTCATCAGAAAATATAAAAATGATGTTTGGCTTACTGTTATTCTTTGCTATACCAAAAAATGATAGGGAAAGAAAAGTATAGATTAATAAGTGTTTCATATGTTTATATACGTTTTAAGTTATAGGTTCTACGTTTTAGGTTATGGGCATTCTCTTGTGAGCTAAACCTCTTTGATCCTTAATCTTTTAACATGCTCGTTTCATGTGTTTAAAATTAGAATTTATGTTTTCACCATGTCCCACGCACTTTCTGGCTCTTCGCTAAAAACAGACTAATGTCTATTTTTTTAACGCTTCAGTCCTATGTGGTGAGAGCTATCTTAACCTTAGTTTTTTTCGCTCCCGCCGTGCGGGTTTCATGTGTTTAAAATGTGTTCAAGTGTTTATGTGTTCATATATTCAAGTTGATTACTATCTGTTATTCAGCATGTTATACATATTTTAACCATGCGCTTGTCTGTCGGTACTAACGCCACATTAGACCTTTGACCTTTGACATGAACGCATGAAAAACTGACTTTAATTTTAACTTCGTAAAGTAGAATTAAGCTAACGTTACTAAAATTCAAAACAAAGAACTTCAACAATATCACCTACCATTTTTTTAGGCAAAGTAATGGTCAACACATCTCCTTTTTGTTCATATTCAACAGATTTTGAAGTATCTGCCAAAAAATATGCTCTCTTAACTTTTTGCTTTAAACCGTTGATACTCGCAGGGAACGTATTAGAATCAAATACATGAATGTATAATTTGTTGCCTTTAGTAGTAGACTGCCAGTCGTATTCTTTAAAAAGGTGTTTAGGTTTTTTGATTTTCTTACTGTCTTCTTTATCACCTTTCTTCTCTCCTAAGTCCGCACCAGTTTCTTTGGCTATTTTCTGTTGTTCTTCATATTTACGTAGTTTTTCAAGACTTCCTTTAGATATTCTACCCTCGTTCGCCAAATTAGTAGGAGATGCACCATATATAGCCTCTCCATTTATCTGTAGCCATTTGCCTACTTTTTGAAGAATGTTTTCTGCATTTTTTGAGATCAAACCTTCTGAGTTAGGACCTACATTTAACAAAAATGAACCTCCTTTAGCCGTTACTTCTATTAGTTGTTTTATAACGACATCAGGCGTTTTCCATGCGTCATCGTCCTTTCTATACCCCCAAGAGTTATTCAAAGTCATACATG
>WTJX01000627.1 GCA_011524675.1 Cytophagales bacterium | reverse complement strand
AAAAGAGAAATTACTTTTTGAATCACTTCATCTACTACTGCATCGGGGCATGAGGCTCCACTGGTAATAAGAATTTCTACTGTTGGCTTATCAAAATCAATGGTAGAAACTAACTCCGACTTGGTGGCTAGGTCAAAGTGATGTATTTCGTTTTTGCTTTTGATTTTCTCTGCCGATGAAATGAAATAGGTAGTAAGCTTTTCTTGGCATAGTTCTACTAAGTGGGACGTATTGGAACTGTTGTATCCTCCTACTACTAGTGCTAGGTCAGCTTTCTGTTCCAAGAGACCATAGACGGCGTTTTGATTGTCTGATGTTGCATAACAAAGGGTGTCTCTGGTGTCTGCGAAATATTCTTTCAACTGTTTGTCTTCGTACTTACTCCCCAGTGTGTTTTTGATGTAGGTAGCTATCTCTTGTGTGTCTGTGGCTAGCATGGTCGTTTGGTTGATGACCCCTACCCTATCTAGATGTTTGGTAGGATCAAAACCGTTGGAATATCGCGCTTCATTGAAACAATGATGAAACTCTTCTATGCTTATCTCTCCTAACATATATTGGGCTAGTTGTTTCGCCTCCTGCATATCTTGTATAATCAACGCATGACCAAATTCTTTGGCATGTGAGAAGGTGGCTCTGGTCTCTTCGTGTTTTGCTTTGCCATGGATGAGTATGGTATAGTTTTCTTTACCTAAGCTCGCTGAGCGTTTCCATACCTTTTCTACAAAAGGACAGGTAGTATCATATTTTTCTATTGAGATTTCTTTGTCTTGCAATAGCTGCTCTATCTCTACGGTAGTACCAAAGGCAGGAACGACTACAATATCTTCTTTAGTAATTTCTTCCCACGGGATGTATTGGTTTCCTTTGGTATCTTGGATAAACTGTACACCTAAGTCTTGTAGGTCTTGGTTTACCTTGGGGTTATGAATCATCTCACTCAACAAAAAGATTCTTTTTCCTTTATGCTCTTCAATAGTACGGTAAATGATTTCGATAGCATTTTCCACGCCATAGCAAAACCCAAAGTGTCTAGCGATATAAAATGTAACGGGAGCAAAATCTAATACAGTGGGGCTAAAGTCTTTTTTCATTCGGTCGTCTGACTTTCTTTTTCTTTTGATCTGTGAGATGATCGAACTTTGATATACGGCTGGGATGTCAAAACTTTTCATGAGGTTAAGAATGTGTTCGTGTGTTTATGTATTCAAGTTAATTAACTAACTGTTATCGAAAAAGTTATTCTTTATTTATTAATTATGCTGGCTGTTCGGTAAAGCGCGTGTTGTGCTTTAGCTTTTCTTTATTCTTCACTTCACACTTATAGTGGCAAAAGCTCATGCGAATAAAGACCTAGATTACCGAATGCTTACGAAGATACACAAAATGCAGTCATATTACGAGAATGGAGCGTTAAGAATTGAGATTTTAAGATTTTGAGACTATAAGACTTTGAGACTATAAGACTTTGAGATTACAAGACTTTGAGATTACAAGACTTATAGACGTACTGACGTTAAGGGCTGGATTTTATTCCACGAAAGAGGAAAGAGATTAAGGATCAGAGATTAAAGATTAAAGAGAGGAGTAACGTAACTTGGTTGTTTGTGCCTTTATTAACATGAAATGAAAAAATTAAAGTAATTAAAAAATGAATAAGGGTTTCAGTGATTAGTGTTTAGTGATTAACGGTTAGTATTTGATAAACTTTGTACTTTGTACTAACGACTTTGTACTATGAAAAAATGAATGATTCTAATTTACGATTGAACGATTGACTATTTACGATTTCAGAAACGTAGAGGCCTTATGACGTACAGACATAGAGACGTAGAGACCTAGAGACGTAAGGACGTTAAAGCACAAAGCTAAACATAAACACACATTCGACTTTAGACATTTGACATTCGACACCTGTAAAAACGTACAGACATAAAGACGTAAAGACATAGAGACCTAAGGACGTATAGTCGTATTATTTTCATTTATCATCAATTTGATGCTGTTTCATTGGCAATAGAAGAAATATTTTACGTATTTTGCAAACGCATTCTGAAAAGCAAATCCTCATGATTCAAAAACTAAAGTTTCCCATTATTAGTGGTGTCATATTGTATTTGGCGTGGCCTACACTACCTTTTAGCTTTCTGCTATTCTTTGCTTTCTTACCTTTATTCATTTTAGAAGAAAAAATCGAACGAAAAAAATATGGTGGGTTTCATTTTTTCCTTTATATCCTTATTGCAAAACTAATATGGAATACAGGCACTACATGGTGGATGTGTAATATTACCATTATTGGTGGGGGTGGAGCTATAATTGCAAACTCTCTTTTGATGTGTTTACCTTGGATCGTTTATCGTAAGATAAAACCTGTAGTAGGCATAAAGGTCGCTTTATTAACTTTTATGGGAGCGTGGCTTACGTTTGAAAGTATACACCTCAACTGGGCGCTGTCGTGGCCATGGCTAACGCTGGGTAATGCGTTTGCTTACTACCACCAATGGGTACAATGGTATGAATATACAGGTGTATTAGGTGGAAGTCTATGGGTATTGTCTGTAAATATTTACCTCTTTCTCATCATTCAGCGTGGTTCTATGGGGAGGAAAAAACTTGTTTGGTTGGTAAACTTACTTGTTCTCCCTCTACTTATATCTTATACATTATATTATAACATAGATGAAAGTACAAGTGGTGAAAAATTAAACGTTGTGGCTCTACAACCTAATGTAGATCCTGTCAAAGAAAAATTTAATACTGGAGATCGTTTCATCAGCCCATTGCAACAGGTAAAAAACTTGATTGCTCAGTCTCATGGTGTGATAAATCAAGAAACAGACTTTCTATTATGGCCAGAAACGGCAGTTCAAGGTAGTCATTTTGAAAGAAGTCTAAAAAAAGATAAAGAAATAAAGTTATTACAGACTTTTTTAGAAAAGTACCCAAAACTTGTTTTAGTAACAGGCTTAAATTCATGGAATACCTGCGAAAATCAAGAGAAGCCTAGCAAAACAGCATCCTATAATGCTACAACCGGATATTATGAATACTATAATACAGCTTTGATCATAAAAAACAAAGAAGCCCCAGTTCTATATCATAAATCAAAACTAGTCCCTGGGGCAGAAAGCATGCCTTTTCCTCCTTTAGTGGCTGCATTGGACCTTTTAGGCATTGGGGCTTCAAACATGACCCCGCAAGATAAACCTACAGTGTATAGTGATGGAAAAAATAAAATAGCTCCTGTGATATGCTATGAATCTATTTTTGGTGAATTTGTAAGTGGTTTCGTTGAATATGGCGCGGACTATCTTTTTATCATTACCAATGATGGCTGGTGGGGAGATACGGAAGGACACA
>WTJX01000439.1 GCA_011524675.1 Cytophagales bacterium | reverse complement strand
ATACTATCCTCTTTATATCCATTGGTAATAAAGACTTCTGCCCCCATACTAGCAACAGTTTGTGCTGTCTTAAGCTTTGCTTTCATGCCTCCTCTGCCTAGGCTAGAGGTACTTTCTTTGATCGTCAAGTCTTCGTCACATTGAAGCTTCTCAATAACACTAGCAGTAGCATCACTAGGATTTTTGTCATACACACCGTCTACATTAGTAAGAATAATCAATGCTTTAGAGCTAGTCATTGAAGTCAACATCCCTGCCAACTGATCGTTATCTGTAAACATAAGTTCAGTGATAGATACGACATCATTTTCATTGACAATAGGAATAATGTCATTTCTCCATAAAGCAGAAAGACAATTTTGCATATTCTTATAATGCTTTCTATCTCTAAAGTCTTCCCTAGACACCAATACCTGAGAACAATTGATTCCATACGTACTAAATGCAGTATAATACTCATGCATCAGCTTTGCTTGCCCAAGAGAAGCCAATATTTGTCTTCTTGAGATAGAATCTTCTTCATGCTGTAGAGCGAGTAACTCACGACCAGAGGCTACAGCACCTGAAGACACTAAAATGACTTTCACTCCTCTTTGATGTAGTTTTACAAGTTGAGATACAATTGAAAGAATAGCTTTTACATTCAAAAGACCATCGTCTGTTGTCAAAACATTAGAACCAACTTTTACTATTACTTTTGAAAACTCTGGCATTTTGGAAAGTATATTTGAAGTATATATTTTTTATAAAAGACTATCAAAAATTTAATAGCCAGTATATTTGACAATTGTTCACAAAAACATGAAATAACAAACTTTCGTTGTTTGGATTTGCTATTTGTAATTTCATATACGCGCTATCACAATCCACAAACGTAAGATAAAAAAGCAATAAAAAAAAGGCAAATAGTAGGTAAACTCTGTACAAGTTACTTACTATTTGCCTTATGATATTTTAGATATTTTGCTATAGTCTAGCAGAACTCTGCATAAACTTCTTTCAAGTGCCCTGCAATCATTTCTGCTGATCTTCCTTCAATATGGTGTCTTTCTACTACGTGTACCAACTCACCATCTTTGAACAATGCCAATGATGGAGAAGAACGAGGATATGGCAACATATACTCTCTTGCTTTGTTTGTAGCTTCACCGTGTACACCAGCAAATACAGTAATCAAATTAGAAGGTTTTTTATCACCTTCAAGAGACTTTTTCACACCAGGTCTCGCTGTTCCTGCTGCACAACCACACACAGAATTTACCACCATCAAAGTAGTTCCCTCTTGTGATTTCATCGTGTTTTCTACTTCTTCAACACTTGTCAACTCAGTAAAGCCTGCTTCTGTCAGGTCTTTTCTCATCGGAATCGTTAATTCGTCTGGATACATTTTTAAAATAATTTAGATTTAATAATTAGATTATAAGATTTTAAGATCATAAGACATTAGACAAAAGAAATTAAATTTTCTCATCTGAATGTCTTTTTCAACAACAGCACATTTAGATTTCTCAGAATGTAATTATATTTAGGATAGTGAAACTTAGCCTACATAAAACCAAGCTCTAGTTTAGCGGCTTCGCTCATCATGTCTTGATGATAGGGAGGGTCAAATGTCAAATCTACTTGTACATCGTTGACCTCTTCTATAGATTTTACTTTTTGTTGCACCTCAGATGGTATTTCCTCTGCCGAAGGACAAGAAGGAGAAGTCAAGGTCATCAAAATTTGAACATTGTTCATAGGCATGACATTGACCTCGTATATCAACCCTAATTCGAAAACATCTACGGGTATCTCTGGATCATATACCGTCTTGATGGCTGTGATTACTTTTTCTTTTATTTCTGCGTCTGTCATGATTATACTTGTGTTTGATATGCCAAAGCATCCATTTTCATTTGTTTTATCATAGATACTATACCATTGGAGCGTTGCGAACCTATAAAGTTACCTAAGCCTATTTTCTCAATAAAATATAAGTCTGCTTGTACCACATCTTCTGGCTTTTGACCAGAAAGTACTTTGATTAGCATACTTATCAAACCTTTGGTGATGCCTGTATTGCTATCAGCCCTAAAATTAATCTTTCCCTCATTTAGTTCACTGGTAAGCCAGACTTTCGACTGACAACCTTTGATAAGGTTTTCCTCTTTCATGTATTGCTCATCAAGAGCAGCAAGCTTTTGCCCTAGCTCCATAATATAAAAGACAGTCGTTTCTCTATCTCCGTCGAGCATAGAAAAATCATCTATTATTTCGTCTTGGATGTTATTTATTGTCATAGTTTAAATATCAAAAAGAAACACCTTCATATATATCTTCCATAGGAATAGAAATATCTAAAGACCTTAAATGAAGCTTATCTTCTATTTTTTGTACACCGCCAATGACCCACATATCATTTTCGTCTCTAAAATAGGTATCTATTAAAGCAGGCTTCTGTCTAATGAGGATATACTCTTCAAAGCTAGGCAAAGACTTATAATATGAAAACTTACCTTTTCTATCATTTGACTCGGTAGAATCTGAAAGTACTTCTACGATGAGTTTTGGGTTTGAAATGGAATCTTTTATCATTCCTGTATTAGTATGTTGACCACAGAAGACTAAAATATCAGGATATACATAACTATTATACTCTTCGATCTCTACTTTCATATCACTTGTAAGCACCTTACAAGGACTCTTTTTACCCAAAGCTACTCTAAGGCTAAACAATGTATTACTAATGATGAGGTTATGCTCATAAGTACCTCCAGCCATATTGAATACATTCCCATCATAATACTCATACTTTGCCAATGGCTCATTTACCTCAAGTGATTTGTATTCTGCAATGCTATATTTTTTTGGCTTTTTTTTATCGTCCATATCCTAAAATAGTTTCAAAATGGATTGTAATGACTCAATAAAGAATTCAATTTCTTTTTTGGTGTTGTAAACAGCAAAACTAGCTCTTACAGTTCCCTCAAGTCCATAAAACTTCATCAAAGGTTGTGTACAATGATGCCCTGTCCTTACGGCTATTCCTTTAGCGTCTAACATCATGCCCAAATCATAAGAATGTGCAGTCAAATGTACAAAAGAAAGGACTGGGGCTTTCTCTTTAGCAGTGCCTATAATTCTTATATTAGGAACTTGCTTTATCAATTCAGTGGCATAAGCCAACAACTCATCTTCATAGGCTTTGATATTTTCTTTCCCTAGTCGATTGATAAACTCAATAGCATTTTTGTACGCTATTACGTCTGCTATATTGGGAGTACCTGCTTCAAATTTGTAGGGTAGTTCGTTGTAAGTTGTTTCTTGAAAACTTACTTCTTTAATCATCTCACCACCTCCCATATAAGGCGGCATTTTATTGAGTAGTTCTTTCT
>WTJX01000638.1 GCA_011524675.1 Cytophagales bacterium | reverse complement strand
CTATAAGATTATAAAACATAAAGCGTATAGACGTAGTGGCTTAGGTACGTAAAGACGTGAAAGGTAAGATTTTATTCCACGAAAGTGGTGTAAATTAATTAATAATGATGTTTTCATGTATAAATAGCAACGAACGACTTATTTGCTATATGTAATGTTATTTCGTTTTTCAGTCCCAAAAATGTTGGAAATGTTTCGCGAATTTATCCAGTCCTTCTTGTATAGAGTTTTCGTCATAATTTATGTCCTCGTCTTCATCAGTTTTATAAGCTAGGATTTGTTTAAATGCTTCTATCATATGATTTACCTCTGATTTCCATTGGGTAACAAGATCATTGATTTCGTAATCCGAATAGTTGTCTTTTGATTCGTTTGATACCCAAGAAGGGATTGACATTCCTCCTTTTGAATATTCAATAAGGTAAGTTTCCAGTTTAGGGATTATTGATTTAGCTAGATCATATTTTAGATTATACCAGCCCCATGCTTCTGTTTTCTTTTCCATTGTTTTACATGATTTGTGCTTATAACTTGAATCCAAATAAAATCCTACATCTTCCAATTGAATTTTGTCAACTTGTTGGTCAGTTTTTGACTAACTATTTCCATAGTGATGTTAGTATTGTTTTTTTCAAGAATTATCATTGAGCCTTTTTCTAATATTCCACTATTGTTAAACTCTGCTTCTCTTATTTTAATAGATTTGGTAATATCGTTGGTATAAATCTCTTCTTTGTATGACTCCCCTGTGTGACCATAAAAATGATATTTGAAAATTACATTGTCCAAAAGTTCTCTTATATCCTTCATTCCATAACCTCTCTGACTTCTATCATCTTTGTCGTGTGTAATGAGCAAATCAAATATCTCTTTATTTCCTTTTATGAGTTCTTTTATTTTCTTTTTCTCATATTCTTGAATAAACCTATCATTTGTTCGTTCCTTTCTATCTCCAATTCTTCCAATCCCCACAAAGTTTAACGTCTCTTGACCAACTTTTATTTCCTGTTTATGTCCAGTTTTGCAAACAAAGACACGATTATAAATATCTATTGGAAACCTTGGTCCTTGAGTTTGTTTTTCTAGATCGTCTAAATATTTATGGTCTTCGTGATTCCCCCTTACGCAAATCATATCAATATTTAATTTGTCTAAAAAAACTTTGATCTCTGGGATTTCTTGCACAAAGCAATCATAAAAGCCTAATTCGTCTCTATCATTTTTTGCGTGTTTCATTGTAGCCTTATCCAAGTTATCAATATCTGGATAACAGCCTATATCTCCACATTGCAAGATAAAATCAATTTTTTGGTTGGTCTCTTTTTGATAAAGGTCAACTAATTTGAAGGGTAGTAATATTTTTCCGTGTATGTCTGAAAAGATTGCAACTTTCATTACAATTCTAAATTAATAAAATTCTAACTTTATTAAAAATATTGCCGAAAAGAGTTTTTAAAATTATGTTCACTTTAGGATAATAGAGGAGTCTTTTTAAATCAACTATTGTAAGTTAGAATTGTATTGTTATTTGAAGGAATAAAAGAAATTTCTTTTTTGTAAAGTCTAAAAGTTAGTATATTTAGACTCCATTTAAAGCTATTCACAGCACAATACTTCACTATGAAAGCCAAGTTTTTATTTAGTCTATTCTTTTTAATATGTATCTATAGTAAAATGTTTCCGCAAGGAAATGTTGTTTTTTTACTTCAAGTGAAGGATAATAATAATACTTTTTTGCAAAAACTCCCTGTGTCAGCTGTAGAAACCACGACATTGAAAACCATTACAGGAGCAACAGACGACAAAGGGAGTATTGTCTTAGAACTTAATAATGGTAAAGAGTGGGTTATATCTATTGGAGAGATAAAAAAATGTATCTATGTTACAGCCGAAGCTTTCAAGGTTGTAGAAATCCAAGAAACCTATATCTACGATCATGAAAAATATTTAAGACAAAAAGAGCAAGATGTAAACAGAAGCAATAAAGGGTTTGAAATCATTGAACAATCTAACGCAAGTGATAGCCCTTTTTCTCCACCTAATTGTATGTTGATCATCCAAATGAAAAGTCCAAATGGAAGTCCTCTCTATCAAGTCAATGTAGATATTGTAAATATCAAGGATTCACTTATCTATCGAAGTCAGACGAATAAAAAAGGAGAAGCATATTTTATACTTCCCAATAAAAACAAATACGATATAGATGTCAATGAGTTAAAAAATTATGCTTATTCAGATTTTGGAGATGAATATACCCAGAAGTTTTTTGATCTAACATTTGCCCCGACGGTTGTTGATGAAGAGCTGAAAAACGATACAACATACCAATATATCAAAAAAGCTAGTCAACCATCTTCAGAAAGAGCCTTGATAAAGATAAATGTTAGTGGAGGTAAACGAAAAGGAATTAATGAAACAGTGTATTTGAGGGAGTTGAAGACAGGCAAAGTGTACTCATCAAAATCTAATCGTAATGGGGTCGCGTCTTTTTTAGTCCCTATCAAACATATATACATGATAGACTTTAATTATCAAAAAGATGCAGACGCTATCAATTTAATGAATGCCAAAGAGATGACACAGTTTGAAACCTTTGTGATTTATTCACCTGATCCTCGTTTAGAGTATCCAGAAAGTTTTATCCCAACACCTAATAATCTACTCACAAAACGTTTTAATTCATTTTTAAAAAAGTCGTTCAAAAAACCGAAAGACAAACCCTTTACATTCAGCTTTTTTAGTGCAAAAAAAATCAACAAAGACTCAAAAGAAGCTTTGTTTTTATTGACCTTGTCTAGCTCAGATACTTACGGCAAAGGCGTAAGGTTACCACTAAATGTTGCCTTTGTTATTGACAAAAGTGGTTCTATGTACTCTGCTGACCGTTCATTGTTCCTAAAAAAATCTTTATGGGAAGTAGGCAACTCATTGATACACAAAGATATAGTATCGGTAATTTTATTTGATCATGAAGCCAAATCTGTTCAACATTCCCACAAGAACCATTTAGAAAGACTAGAGGTGGTGATTGAAAACTATGAACCTGGTGGTGGAACAGATATTTTCAAGGGCATACAGGCAGGAGTTAATGATCTTTTACGAGGATATGATCCTGACAAATCTAATCGTATTATTCTCTTAACCGATGGGTATGGGTTGACTCCTCCAAAAGAAATAACAGATTATGTGGCTACTAAAAGTAATGAAGGTATTGAGTTTTCGGCAATAGGATTAGGAGAGGACTATAACCAAAGCTTACTTGAGTTGATAGCTAAAAAAGGAAATGGAACGTTCAACTATGCAGACAATGCCATTGACTTATCTGATGTATTTTTAAAGGAAGTGACAGCTGCATTTAATTATGTGGTGAAAGATTTGAAA
>WTJX01000222.1 GCA_011524675.1 Cytophagales bacterium | reverse complement strand
TAATATGCTAGGGTCAAACCTGAAATCCCCCCTCCTATAATTCCTATCATGTGTAAAGTATTGAGCTGTCAAGATAATAAGGAATGCTTAAAAAATGAAACTAGATTGAAGAGAGTGGTTTTACAAGAAAAGACCTTAGAAATAAGAGGTAAGAGTAGAAAAAATATAGTTATTTATCTCCTTTGGATATACCTACAAAACAAGTGTAAGTATCTAATTTATAACTTGTATCTAAATAGTTTCTTATAACTCAACCAAAAAAAAGCACCAAAAAAAAGCACGACGAAAAAGTTTATTCGTCGTGCTTTATATTAAATACTATATACTAGCTACTTAACTAAGCGTGTAACGCTCTATTGTCTGTAGCTGCCAAACATGCTTCTTTGATCGCTTCGGTGAATGTAGGGTGTGCATGAGACATACGAGAGATATCTTCTGCCGATGCTCTGTACTCCATGGCTACTACTGCCTCAGCAATCATATCTGCCGCTCTAGGGCCAATGATGTGTACACCCAATATCTCATCTGTAGCTTTGTCTGCCAATACTTTTACCACTCCGTCGGTATCAATACTAGCTACTGCCCTACCCGATGCTTTGAATGGGAAGCTACCTGTCTTAAATGCTCTTCCTTGCTCTTTGAGCTGCTGCTCAGAATAGCCTACGGCCGCCACTTCTGGCCATGTATAGACAACCCCAGGGATCAAGTTGTAGTTGATATGTGGTTTTTGTCCCATAATCGTTTCTGCTACAAAGACGCCTTCTTCTTCTGCCTTATGTGCTAACATCGCTCCTTTTACAACGTCTCCAATAGCATAGATGCCCGGAATAGAAGTTTCTAAGTGATCGTTTACCTCTACTCTACCTCTATCGTCTGTTTTTAAGCCTATGTTTTCAAGTCCTAAGCCTTGAGTATAAGCCTTTCTACCGATAGACACTAGGCAGTAGTCTCCTTTGAACTCTACCGCTTCGCCTTTGGCATCTTCTGCTTTTACCGTTACTCCTTTAGCCGTAGCTTTGAGGTCTGTGACCTTATGCTTAAGAGCAAACTTAAAGCCTTCTTTCTTCAATACTTTAGTTAGCTCCTTACCCATGGTTTTGTCCATCGTTGGGATAATGCTATCTGCATATTCTATCACCTGCACATTAGCCCCTAGTCTCGCATATACAGAACCTAGCTCTAATCCGATGACACCACCACCAATAACAATAAGGTCTTTAGGCACTTCTTGTAGCTCCAATGCTCCTTTGGATGTCAATACTCTTTTTTCGTCTATCTTCATAAACGGAAGTGCATTAGGCTCAGAACCTGTCGCAATGATGGTTTTGTCCGTTGCTACTTCTTCTGTGCTGCCGTCGTTCTTTTTTACAGAAATGGTATTTTTATCTTTGAAGGATGCCCAACCGTTGAAAACGGTAATTTTGTTTTTCTTCATCAAGAAGTCAATCCCTTGATTCATCTGCTTGATAACGCCTCTCTTGCGGTCGATCATCTTTTTGACATCTATCTTCGGCTCGCTGATTTCGATACCGTGCTTGTCAAAGTCGTGCTTTGCCTTATAAAAATGCTCCGAAGAGTCAAGCAATGCCTTAGAAGGAATACATCCTACATTGAGACAAGTACCACCAAGTTCGGCTTCCTTCTCGATGATTGCTGTTTTTAATCCTAACTGTGCGCAACGTATTGCTGCCACATATCCGCCCGGTCCTGAACCGATTACTGTTACGTCGTATTTCATTTTTGAAGTATTAAGTACGGAGTACGGAGTACAAAGTATTAAGTACAAAGTACAAGGTACAAAGTATCACGTACATTTTTAGCTTAATGATTTTTTTAGACCATAGAGCATATTTTGTACTCTATTTAGTTTTATTATTAATTGAGTTTGATCTATTTGATTGATATAATTCAAGTTGGTAGCAATGATTAATTGGGTTTCGAGTTCAAAAGCAGAACCAAGAGAAATAGCTAAAAAGTTATTAAATTCCTTTTTACTATTTCTCCCAGCTCCCTCTGCAATATTTGAAGGAATAGAAACCGAACACCTGTTGATCTGTGAAACTAAGCCAAACTGTTCTTTTCTAGGAAAACTTTCAGTCATTTTATATACCTCAGTACATAATTCTATTGATAGTTTCCAAACATCTAATTCCTTAAATCTGTGCATGAATCGTTATACCTAATACCTTGTACCTTGTACTTTATATCTCAAGCATCAACCTTGCAGGATCTTCTAATAGGTCTTTTACTCTTTTTAGGAAGCTTACAGATTCTTTACCGTCAATGATTCTATGGTCGTATGACAATGCTAAATACATGATCGGACGGATCACTACTTCGCCATTGATGGCTACTGGTCTTTGTACGATATTGTGCATTCCCAAGATGGCTGACTGTGGTGCATTGATGATTGGTGTTGACAACATAGAACCGAAGATACCACCATTGGTAATAGTAAATGTTCCACCTTGCATCTCATCTATGCCTAGTTTACCGTCTCTCGCTTTTAATGCCAAGCGTACTACTTCTTTTTCTATCTCTGCGAAGTTCATCTCTTCAGCATTTCTGATAACAGGTACCATCAATCCTTTTGGAGAAGAAACGGCAATAGATACATCGCAATAGTCGTTATATACCATTTCGTTACCGTCGATGTACGCATTTACTGCTGGCCACTCTTGTAGTGCGATGGTACATGCTTTGGTAAAGAAAGACATAAACCCTAAGCCTACTTCGTATTTGTCTTTGAAAGACTCTTTATATTTCTTTCTTAGATCCATGATTGGCTTCATGTCCACCTCGTTGAAGGTAGTGAGCATGGCTGTTTCGTTCTTCACAGCGACCAATCTTCTGGCGATGGTTTTACGCATACCAGACATTTTTTTACGCTCTTGCGAACGAGGGCCTTTGGCTGCTACTACCTCTTGTGGTGTTGCTGGTGCTGGCGCTGCTTTTGGTGCTGGTGCTGCCGCTACCTTTTGTGCTGCTTCTGCATCTTCTTTGGTGATGCGTCCGTCTTTGCCTGTTCCTTTTACTGTAGCAGGGTCGATACCTTTTTCTGCTAATATTTTTGCTGCTGCTGGCGAAGCATGTCCTGTAGCATAGGTTTCATTTTGTGCTACTGGCGCAGCACTTGCGCTAGCCGTAGCTGTAGGCGCTGCCGCTGCTGGCTTGCCTTCCATCACCTCAATTTTACAGATGAGAGCACCTACTTCTAGTGTATCTCCTTCTGCTGCTACTTTACGTAAGATACCCGATGCTTCGGCAGGTAGTTCTTGTGTTGCTTTGTCTGTTTCTACCTCACAGATTTCTTCGTCTAGCTCTACAAAGTCACCGTCTTCTTTGAGCCACTCTCCTATAGTTACCTCAGAGATAGACTCACCC
>WTJX01000083.1 GCA_011524675.1 Cytophagales bacterium | reverse complement strand
TGTGTGTTAGACTCAACCTTTAACCTTTAACGTTTAACGTTCAACTCATAACTCAACACACCCCTACTCTTCACTAATCTTTAAACACTAATCACTTGTTACTCTTCTTCTCGCTTTTTTCTTTCTTGTTACGGTGGTATGCGATGATGTCTATGTTATGTTCTTTTTGCTCTATGGCGTCTAGCCTGCTTTTGATTCCCTCTTTGTCTTTCATGGCAAACAATAGGTCATAGGCAGTACGCTTGATATGAGGGATTTCATGCGTTATCGCCATGTGCTCTATCACATCTAAGGCTTTTGTTTTTTGTGCTAAGGGGATATTGTCCCAATGAATGAGAAGGTACTTTTTGGTAAGGTTCATAAAATTATAGCTATATACCCAATCATGAGAAGACAGTCTTTCTACAAACCATATCAACTTCTTTGGAATACTGTCTTGAACGTAGTACTCTGCCAATACTTTGGCTATGGGAAAATGAGTTCCTGTTTCATAGGCTTTAGCATAGGCATGCCCTTCTTTTTTCAACAATGCTTTGAGGCAAACGGAAGCTACTTGATAAGAACGATCTTTCAATCCTTGGGTAAGGAAACTATTAGGTAGTTGACCTTCTTTATGCTTAATGATATAATTGTATGCTGTTTTTCTTATGCCTGCGTCAGTATCGTTTTGTGCGAGCTGTTGCCATTCTTGGTAGAAGTCATGAGTCAACGAACTGTTTAGCTTATACGATATATTGAGGACCATAAGGCGTAAGGCTTTATTTTGATGTTTTAACTTTTGTTGCAAGACATGTGCTATCTGAGTGTTATGGTTTGATAGCTGGGCAGAGTCCAAGCGCCCCATAGCTTTAAGTGCGCTATGTATCTCCAAATAGCTAGAGGCATGTGTAGCTTGATATATAAGTTCTTCGGGGCTTTTGTTATGCGCTAGCTCTGCCAATAATAAGTTATCGCTTCCTAGCTGTACCGCCTTAGGAGCTCCATCCATCTTAATGACAAATTTTTGATATTTTTTATTGATGATAATCTCCGTTTCTTTTCTGCCTGTAGCATCCCAGTAGGCTAATTTGGTAGGAATACGATATAGCGGAGTATATGCCGTGTCTTGGCGTTGCTCTATGTTTAGCACTAGCCCTAAACTATCGCTAAAGTGATGCTCTATCAACAAATTTGGATGCCCAGGAGAAAGAAACCACTGGTCAAAAAACCACTGCAAGTCTTGCCCTGTTACTTCTTCAAATACTAAGCGTAAGTTATGTATCTCTACCGCTTTGAGGGCATATTGTTGAAGGTACTTTTTTAGGGCAATAAAAAAGGCATCGTCTCCTACAAGCTGACGTAGCTGGTGCAACACTACCCCTCCCTTGTTGTAGCTATGAGCATCAAACATTTCAGCTAGGTTGGTGCTATGGCGGTAACGAATGATGCGTTCTTGCTTTCTCTTAGACTCTCTGAGGTAGCCGTCAAGGTCACTGAGTAAGTGCTCATCCGCTCGGTCTTTATCATAAGCCCCTTCAAACCACAGATATTCCGAGTAGGTAGCAAAAGATTCGTTCAAAGGAAGGTTTGCCCAAGATTCTGCCGTAAGATAATCTCCAAACCAGTGGTGTGCCAACTCATGCACAAGCAAAGCTTCGTAATTTTTATCTAACCTTTCTCTTTTGTCTAGCTGTATGCGGTCTATATAAACCGTAGCAGAGGTGTTTTCCATACCGCCCCACATAAAGTCTCTTACCGTTACTTGTGCGTACTTTTCCCATGGGTAAGGAATACCAAAGCGTTTTGAATAAAAATCTAGCATCTGAGGAGTACGGACATAAATATCTTTTGCCAAGGAAGCATATTGAGGTTCTACATAGTAGTACAGCGGTATTTGTCTCCATTCACCTTCTACTACAGCATAGTCACCTACTGCCATCATGAAAAGGTAAGGCGCATGAGGAATGCTTTGTTTCCAATAATCTGTACGGCTACCGTCTCCATTATCTCTCGAATAAATAAGCGCACCATTGGAAAGTGTCTTATACTTTTCTGCTACTGTAATATATATTTCTTGTGTAGTTTTTTCATTCGGAGAATCAATGGTAGGAAACCAACACGAGTTAAACTCTGGTTCACCCTGCGTCCATAGCTGTTGAGGTTTATTTTCTTTGCCAGTAGGATTGATAAAGTACAGCCCGTGTTCTTTTGTATATACAGGGTTTTTATGTCCCTGCAAGTACAGTTGGTAAGGCTTTGCTACATAGCTTATTTCTATTTCAAAAGTATCATTCCTTGTGTACTCTTTATCCAAAGAGATAAAGAGCTGTAAGCTATCATACCGATATACCAAGTCTTTACCATTGCTAAGGCTTACTTTTTTTATTTCAAAGCTTTTAGCATCCAGCACCAAGCTTTTTTGAGGGTAAAAATAAGGCGTAAAGCGTAGCGTCGCTTCTCCTTGGAGTTCTTTTTTAGTCCAATCTGGCGTTACATTCAATTTGGTATGTAGCAAGTCCGAATGCAATGTTCTAGAAGGGCGATAATCATATTCTTTCGCCACCCAAACAGGCTTCTTTTTTACTTTTTTTTCTTCCTTGACCGCTGTAGGGACGACTTCTTTATGAGGTTTGAGTAACTCGCACGAAGATAGTACCAGCAATAAAATAAAAATATATGAATACTTTCTGTATTTGACCATAATAGACCTTAGTTGTAAGTAGTCGTCCAAAAATACTTATTACAAATTTAATTTCTTTTTACCTTTTTAGTCTTCATCAAAATTTATTTTGTGAAGTATCAAGCCAGAGGCAGGGGCAGCGTAAGAGAAATAAGCCCCTTGTGGTTGCTCTATCGCCTCTTTTAACTCTTGAAGACTGCACTCGCCTCTACCTAACCGTATCAACTGCCCCATCATAAGACGTATCTGATAGCGCATGAATCCTTTTCCATGTACATGGAAAGCAAAACTATGTTCAGGGAAAAAGTTAGCCGTATATAATGTGTTTTCTGTGATATAGCTTTTGTCAATATGCCTTTCAAAGTTACTCGTATGCTCCGACGGTTTGTAACAAAACTTCTTAAAGTTGTGCGTTCCTTCAAAAAGTAACGCCCCCTTTTTCATAAGAGCAATATCCAGATCAAAAGGAAAAAGCGCCATCATAGAAGCAGCAAAAGGATGATATTTTTCGCCAAAGGCAAATAGGTACAGATATTCTTTAGTCTTGGGATGTTGTATAACATTGAAGTCTGCTGTAGTTTCTGCTATGCTTATTGCCCTAATGTCTGAAGGTAAGTTGTCATTGAGCGTAGAAAGAAACTGTTCTTCCTCAATAGGCTTGTCCATAAACAATTCAAATACCGTATGATTTGCAGACACCATAGCATCAGTACGGCTTGTACCAAGCGTTTTAAACTTTTGTTCTCCACCCAACACATAATTGATAGACCGATCTATCATATGATGTACCGTTTTGATTCCCGGTTGTTTTGCCCATCCGCGGAAGCGAAAGCCTAAGTATTGTATGTGGATAAGATAGTAATGCAAGGAATGAAAGTAGCTTAAGGTCAAAAATCTTATTGACTACAAGCTCTAGTTATTTTATTTTTCAGATAGGAAGCTCAAAAAACAACAAGTTTTTGACTTTTGATATTTGCAAAAAAAACCTTTTCTAACACTATCGTTAAAAAAGGTTTTTTTTAAGTTTAAATCACTTCATTAGTAAAAAAACGTAAGACAAAAGAAGCCATTTTCTTTCATATCATGTTTTTCACCACCCCTCTACCAAGCAGAAGGGCTGTTTCTCTTAGTGGTATTTAAATATGAATTACTTCATCATAAGCCGCAGCTGCTGCTTCCATGACAGCCTCAGACATCGTAGGGTGAGGGTGTACCGACTTGATGATCTCATGACCTGTAGTTTCTAGGTTTCTAGCTACTACTACCTCTGCAATCATCTCCGTAACATTTGCACCTATCATGTGCGCACCTAACCACTCTCCATATTTAGCATCAAAGATCACTTTGATAAAACCATCTTTAGCTCCACCAGCGCTTGCCTTACCAGAAGCAGAGAAAGGGAATTTACCTACTTTTATTTCATAACCTGCTTCTTTGGCTTTCTTCTCAGTCATCCCTACAGAAGCAATCTCTGGGCTACAATAAGTACAACCTGGTATATTTTCATAGTTCAAAGGCTCAGGGCTATGTCCAGCGATTTTCTCTACACAGATGATACCCTCAGCAGAAGCTACGTGTGCTAACGCTGGTCCTTTCACGATATCACCTATTGCATATACTCCTGGAATATTAGTTTTGTAATAGTCATCAACAATCACTTTTCCTCTATCAGTAGCAATACCTATATCTTCTAAACCAATGTTTTCTAAGTTTGTTTCCACACCTACCGCAGAAAGGACAATATCGCAAGCGATCTCTTCCATGCCTTTTTCTGTTTTGATAGACACTTTACAGCCTTTGCCAGAAGTATCTACAGACTGCACCGCTGCTTTTGTCATTACATTGATACCCGACTTTTTGAATGACTTTTCTAGTTGTTTAGAAACATCGACATCCTCGTTTGGTACGATATTAGGAAGGAACTCTACTACAGTTACCTCTACACCTATAGCGTTATAGAAATACGCAAACTCTACACCTATTGCACCAGACCCCACAATCACCATAGACTTAGGCTTCTTGTCTAGCACCATAGCCTTGCGGTAGCCAATAATTTTTTCGTTGTCAATCGGTAAGTTAGGCAGTTGTTTTGCTCTACCCCCAGTAGCCAATATGATATGCTTCGCATCATAAAGCGTAACCTTACCATCTTCGGCAGTTACTTCTACTTGTTTTTTGGCCGTAAGCTTACCATAACCCATGATGGTATCAATTTTATTCTTTTTGAACAAAAACTGAATCCCTTTGCTCATGCCTCCTGCCACATTACGGCTTCTTTTGACCATAGCATCCATATCGGCTGTAACCTCACCGCTAATGTTTATACCGTAGTCAGCAGCATGCTGAGTATATTCAAATACCTGCGCACTTTTTAGTAAAGCTTTCGTAGGAATACATCCCCAGTTTAAACAAATACCTCCAAGAGATTCTTTCTCTACGACACCTACTTTTAATCCTAATTGAGATGCTCTGATGGCAGCAACGTATCCACCCGGACCACTACCTACTACTATTAAATCATATGATGTTGACATAAAAATACTTTTCTAGTTTAAACTTCTTTAAGTTTTTGACACGAGAGCTAAGAAAACTCTATAATAACATGCAAATCTAGGCATCGAACAGTTAGCACACTATATAAAAAGCTTTTTTTTTAACTTTTTCGGTATCTGTTAGGGTCTAAGAAGGTTTCATGTGTTTATATACGTTTTACGTTATAGGTTGTAAGTTTTACCTTATAAGCATTGCCTTGTGTGTTAGACTCAACTTTCAACTTTTAACGTTCAACCTTTAACCTGCTGGCTTCATGTGTTTAAAATCAGAATTTATGTTTTAATCATGTCTCACACACTTTCTGGCTCTTCGCTAAAAACAGACTAAGGCAAACAAAAAAAGGTTGAACCAAACCGATATACAGTTTAGTTCAACCTTAAAAGAAAGTTGAGAAAATTGATTTTTTTTTTTGTTGAAAGATCCTGGACGAAATCAACTTTCTCCAAAAAACAACTTTCTTGCTATAATATATTCTAAGTACTTTTGAACGTAAGTATTCGGTAAAGCACTTCTTGATTCTAATGCGCTTTTAGCTATTGGGTATTAGCGGTTAGCTTTCTTAATAATAAGTCCATAGCCTACGGTCAATAGTCCATAAGTTTTAGATTATTTTAGTGTTACATTCTTTTTATATAACTAATAGAAGACATTGCAAAACCATCTTTTGCACTTATTCTGCGTTATACAATATTTAAAAATCCTCATTTACAATCAGTAAACTGTGGGTTAAAAATCCTGAAAGCCTTGACTAAGCACAAAGTCTTAGTCATGCAAGGTCTTCTAATAGCTAAAGGTTACAAGCTTTAGCCAAGTGAGCTATCAAAAAAAGCTAAAACTTAACACATGATTGACCGAATGGATAGAATGACACCACTTTCGTGGAATAAAATCATGCTGTATATTGAATGGTAAACGATGCTCTAAATATTACCATTCAACATTTTTTTTCACTTAATTACTCTGAGCATGTCGTTTGAGTAACTGTGTACCCACTGCTATAAGCGAAAGCGAGTACATCACCGTCACCATAAGTAACAGCTATCGTTATTTTTGACTCATTACTTGCTAGCGTTTCTATCTTGACCACACCATCTTCTATTTCTTCAAGATCATCCTCTGTTTCCACATCCGAACCATAAAAAAGTCTCGAATCAACATCTATAGTATAAGCCTTATGATAGTTGTCATCTTCTTCATCAGCAAAAGTGTAAGTCCCCTCCACTAGTACGGTGTCGTTTATGATTGCGGTCTCCGGAACAAAAAGAGAAACAATATGACGGATACCCGCAGTATCACTAAACATTAACGCATGGGTTACCAAGCTACCCGGATAATCGTCTGTACAGTCGTCATAGCTTATATTAAGATTTAAACTATAATCATCCTCTAGCTCTACATCTTCTATGCTGAGATCATGTGTTTCTAAAAAAACAGAGAGAGAGTCCTCTGTAAGTGCAATAGGATCATCTGTCAAATCTTCTTCACACGAGAAAAGAAAAACAGCAAAGAATGCTGCAAAAAGTATTATTAAATAGGTCTTATATGTTGGAATAGTCATATGCTTATTAATTTAATTCCACTACTAGTCCGAATAATAATAAGTTGAAGTCTCAACAAATATCATTCAAGAATATAGTGTCCATAGTTGTTAAAAAATTATTGAAAGAACGCTTTGTTTATACATGCTAGACGTAGCAAACAAAAGCTAGTTTGAAGTGATTTAAACATTTAAATTTGAAAAAAGAGAAACTGTTATTAGCAGTCAATCATTAAAAGTTTAAATAACTTATATACCACTACAAGCATCCTCCTAACAAAAGGTAACCTATGTGTATCATTTTTTTTTTGAATAGTTCTACTTTACGAAGTTGGAAATAATATTCATTCATTATGCGTTAGGGATAGAAGCGGCATCCTTTTTCGACCCTTAAAGGGCGAAAAAGATATAGCGGATAGCCCGCCCCGAAGGGAAACGCCCTAACTTTGTAAAGTAGAAATAGAAAAAAATCAAGAAAAGAAAAATGTTACGCACTACTTAAAAGGTATCGCTACACCACATTTTTTTTTATATATTTGTGCGATATGGAGCTGTTTTCACTAAAAAAAGAAGCAATAAGCCGTTTAGAAAAGACAGAAGTCTTTACTAAGAAAGAATTATACCTAGACATACTTCATTACCTTGTAAAGGCCGAGCAAGAAGGCACATCAGTAAAGTCGTCAACCATAGCCAATGATTTACTAGGCATAGAAGATGGTAGAAACGGAGGTAATCAAGATGCGGTTATCAGAACCAAAATACAAGGGATACGCAAAGAGTTAAAACTGTTTTACCTTACAGAAGGCAAGACAGAGAAATATCGCCTTACACTCCCAAAAGGCAGCTATAAACTAGAACTTCAAAACGTAGAGACATCCAAAGAAGCTAACTATATAGAGCCCAATGCACAAGCCACAACAGCTAAAGCAGGTGTAAAAAGAAAAATTTGGCTTTATAGCCTGTCCATGGCGGTATGTCTTCTTCTTCTAATCAACACCTATCTTCTATTTTTTGATACCCCCGCACAAGGCAACACCTTTCAAAGCTCGGTAGTAACCTTGCTTTTGGGAGAAAAGAAACCGCTAACTATTGTAGTGGGCGAAAGAGGTTTTTATTTAGAGTACGACAAAGACATCATGCGCTACCGCTATGTCTTTGACTTTGATACAGACTTACCTCATGTAAGCGAGAAGTTAGCCAGTCTCATACAGGCACACCCAGAAAAGCAAATAGTACACAACACTTTTGCCCATGTAGATACAGAAAACATGATGCTAGCAGCCGAGCTACACAAAGAGCAAGCACTCATGCAATCAAAAAGTATCATTGTCAAATCGCGAAACCTTGAAAAGATAGAGCAAAATACAGTCTTCGTCAGCAAGACCATCTCAGGAGACATGTATAACCTATCGTCATATTTCTTGAACTCGCGTTTTAAGTTTAGTGCCCCACAGAGCAGAGGGTCTCTCAAATACTTTATGAAAAAAGACTCCACAATACTAGACCTAGACCCAAAGTATGAAGAGTATAAAAACAAAGAGTTTATCACTTCCTATTACATTATCAAAAAGGCAATTACACCTAATAATCACAAAATCTTGTTTTTACTACCTACAGACGACGGTACAAGAAACTACTTTATGGATCGCTTATATGAACCTACATTCCAAAGCGAATTACAAGACTCATTTGGAGGCAATATCCCCGAAGAGTTTGAGCTATTGCTAGAAGTCAAAGGCAGCCAATACTCAGGCATTTCTCATAAAATTATTTATAACTCTTTTAGCGCTCAATAAGCATGAACAAAATTGAAGTTTGCCTTAGCCCAGCCTTGATAGACCTTTACTCTCTCAAAGGAAAAATAGTCGTAATAGTAGACATCCTTCGGGCAACATCTAGTATGGTTACAGGCTTTGCTCATTCGGTAGAAAAAATCATTCCCGTAACCGCGGTAGATAAATGCCTGCAACTAAAAGCAGAAGGCTGCATAGCCGCTGGTGAGCGCAATGGTCAGATAGTAGAAGGAATGGACATGGGCAACTCACCTTTTAGCTATATGGCAGAAACACTCAAAGGTAAAACCGTCGCCATGACCACTACCAATGGTACATTGGCGATAGAAAAAGCAAGAGAGGCAACACAGATACTTATAGGTGCTTTTCTCAACATACAACACCTAGCAGACCACCTCAAGCAAAGCAAGCAAGACATTCTCATATTTTGTGCAGGATGGAAAGGAAGAGTAAATATGGAAGACTCCCTATTTGCAGGCAACCTCATTCAGCTATTGACTGCTACGCATAGTATAGAGGATGACTCCGCACATCTTGCACTTTCTATGTATCAGCAAGCACAAGGAGACATTGCCACCTACCTCGCTCCCTGTGCCCACGCACAAAGATTAGCAAAGATGAATATTCAGAAAGATATAGATTTTTGTTTCCAAAAAGATAAATATCAAGTAATCCCTCACTTCAAAGAAGGAAAATTAGTAAATTTGTAATCTTATTGGGAGAGTGTATATACTTCATTCCTACAATATGACTTTCATAAAAAGAGTGCAACACTATGGTTTACGTTTCTAGAAAAGAACATTTCAATGCAGCACATAAGCTATGGAATGACAAGTGGTCGGAAGAAAAAAACATGGAAGTTTTCGGTCCTTGTGCCAACAAAAACTGGCATGGACACAACTTTGAACTCATTGTTACCGTGAAAGGCAAGCCACAGCATGACACAGGTTTCGTTATTGACCTAAAAAAACTAGGGAACATCATAGACCTCCACGTACTAGAAGCGCTAGACCATAAAAACATAAACCTAGACGTACCTTTCATGAAAGGTAAAATGGCAAGCACAGAGATACTTGCTATGGAAATATGGAATATACTAGCTCCAGAGATCAAAAAAGAAACGCCAAATGCTCAGTTACATTGTATAGAACTGTTTGAAACACAGAAAAATAGCGTCAAATATTTTGGTGAATAGTTGATAAAGATTAAGACATAGTTTACTACGTGCTTACGTAAAAAACAAAAACACCTTCCTAAACCTTCTTTCTAAAAGGCAAAAAACAGCTCTTTATCGAAAACAAAGGTTTTTATTCAAGTAAGTAAACAAAGGTGTCTATTTCAAGTAATATTTGGCTAGATTTATGTGCACTTAGCAAAAACTATCGCGCTTAAGATGAAAAAAATACACCTAGCCTTATTAGCATTTTGCATGCCCTTGTTTATCCATGCTCAAAATATCACCATAAAAGGCAGTGATACCATGTATCCTTTCGTTCAACGTATCGCACAACTATACAGCCAAACCAACCCCAATCATTCTCTAACAGTATCAGGAGGAGGTAGTGGCACAGGCTTGACCGCCATGAAAGACGACAAAGCCCAACTCGCTATTGCATCTAGAGAAATAAGACTAGAAGAAACACAAGCCTTAGAAGAAAAAGGGATAGAATTACGAGAAGCAATCATTGCCTATGACGCACTATCAATCATTGTCAATCCCAAAAATCCGCTCCAAAAAATCACCTTAACAGAGATAAAAGATGTATTTACAGGTAAGATCACCAACTGGAAATCACTAGGAGGCATCGATGCACCTATTATTGTATATACACGTAACCCAAACTCTGGGACATATGAGTTTATGAAAAGAAACATCCTTCTAAACGAAGATTATGCGAAGAAATGTTTGCACAAAGATAAAAACGAAGAAATGGTAAAAGCCGTAGTCTCAGAGCCAAATGCTATCGCTTTTTGTGGTTTATCCTATTTGAAAGAAGGCGTAAAACCTCTAAAAGTAGGTGAAAACAGCAGAAATTATGTAAAACCAAATTTTCAAAATGCCAAAGATGGCATATACCCTATCTCAAGACCACTATATTACTTCTATGAAGCAAAAAATGAAGCTCTACTGAACGACTTTATAGACTTTTCTCTTTCTCATACTGGGCAAGAGCTGATACACAAAGAAGGGTATGTTCCTATAGAAGAAAAAGTGCTTAACGCAGAATTTGACAAAAGCATAGAAGCACTTTTTGATTTTTAGAGAAAGACACGCTTTATTTTAAAATAACAAATTCTGAACGCCTATTCATTAAGTGATGATGCTCCTTGCAGTCATCTTTAATATTACAGTCGCACTCCACCATAGGTAGCGGTTCGTTTTCACCAAAGCCTTTGGCAATAAGTCTCTGTGCTTCAATTCCATTTTCTACAAGATAATTTTTGACATAGTCAGCTCTTTTTTGTGACAAGGTCAAGTTATATGCGTCATTCCCTCTACAATCTGTATGTGCTCTGATTTCTATATCAATAGCACTATACTTTTTCAAGGTAGTGATCATCTCGTCAAGTAAAGGAGTGGCCTCAGGTACAAACTCTTCACTGTTGTACTTATAGTTGATATTTACCAATACCTTTTGGTCAAAATCATCATTTTTGATCGCAGCCTCCAAGACCGTTTCTGCCGCCTCTTCAAACAATTCTTCTTCTTCTACCATAGCCACTTCTGGCAAGGACTCTATGACAAACGTTTTAGTATCATACTGATTGCCACAATCCGAAGAAAAACAACGTACATAATACCCTCCTGCTTCTGTAACCCTCAAGGTAGGCGTTTCTGAAGTAGAGATCAATGTAGCGTCTTTGTACCACTCAAACTTGTCATAAGCATCTGCATGACCTATATCAAAGTCTAAATAACCATTCGCATAAAAACTGATTTGTCCACCCCTAGCTATCAAGTAGGGCTTAGGTATAAAGCCACTAAAATAACTAGCAGAACCTGCCAATGCAGAGTTATAACTCAATGATACGTTCATCACCTTATCTGACTGTACCAG
>WTJX01000151.1 GCA_011524675.1 Cytophagales bacterium | reverse complement strand
ATCAAGCGTAGTTCCACAGAAACGCACTTTTTTGCCAAGTTGGGTTAAATTTTAAGAATCCTTGAATAATGAAATACCAAAAATCAAATATTTGATTTTTGATACATTTAAAAAGTTAAGTAGGTATTCGGTAAACCACATGTTATGTTTTATTTTCCCTTGATTTTTCACTAAATACTTTTAGTAACTAAAGCTGTTAGCCTTTAGCAGTTAGCTCTTATTTTACCAAAAAAGAATAGTATGTAGTTTTGACTCATAATTAAAAACGCTAATACCTCAAAGCCAAAAGCTCACAAGAATCAAGACCTGTTTTACAGAATGGAGACAATTAGAGGTGCTTTTGTGATAAAAAACTTTTTTTTTTATGATTTAATTAAATATATCATTCATTATTCAGTTTAATATTTTACTTTTGTCTCGCAAATAGAGGACGCAATAAACTATTTGCTATGTTACTGGATCAATCTAAGTTTTTATTTGAAGCACTTACATATGATGATGTATTGATGCTTCCCGCATATTCAGAAGTCTTGCCTAGAGATACTCAAACAAAGACTCAACTCACCAAAAAGATAGCACTAAACATTCCCTTGATTTCATCGGCTATGGATACTGTAACCGAGTACGAATTAGCCATTTCAATGGCGCATATGGGAGGGATTGGTATCATACACAAAAATATGTCTATTGCTAAGCAAGCAGATCAGATACGAAGAGTCAAAAGGTCTGAAAGCGGAATGATACTCGACCCTGTAACGCTCAAAGAAGACGCTACTCTACAAGATGCGCTCTCTATCATGAAAGATTTCAAGATAGGAGGTATCCCAGTAGTAAATGATGATACAAAGCTAGTAGGTATCATAACCAATAGAGATCTACGCTTTCAGAAAGATGTTACCGTAAAAGTAACAGAAGTGATGACTACCAACGACCTCATCACCGCTAAAGAAGGGGTAACCTTAGAAGAGTCAGAGTCAATACTCCAAAAATATAAAATAGAAAAGCTTCCTATCATAGATTCCGAAAATAAATTAATCGGCCTAGTAACCTATAAGGATATCCTAAAGAAGAAGAATAGACCCAATGCCTGCAAAGACGAGTATGGTCGTCTGAGAGTAGGAGCAGCAGTAGGTGTTACGCCAGATGTGATGGATAGAGTACAAGCATTGGTAAATGCTGGTGTAGATGTTATCAGTATAGATACAGCTCATGGGCATTCCAAGGGAGTGATAGAAGCAACCAAAAAGATCAAAGCTTCCTTTGATGTAGATGTCATAGTAGGTAATGTTGCCACTGGTGAGGGTGCAAAAGCACTCGTAGAAGCTGGAGCAGATGCCGTAAAAGTAGGAGTAGGACCAGGTAGTATATGCACCACTCGTATCATTGCAGGTGTAGGAATGCCTCAGTTATCAGCAGTGTATGAAGCCTCAAAAGCCATCAAAGGTACGGGAGTCCCTGTCATAGCAGATGGTGGTATCCGTTTCTCAGGTGATGTAGTGAAAGCTATCGCTGGAGGTGCAGATGTCGTGATGATAGGCTCATTATTGGCAGGGACAGAAGAAGCGCCTGGCGAAGTAACCATCTATGAAGGTAGAAAGTACAAAGCATACCGTGGCATGGGTTCTGTAGAAGCCATGGAAGAAGGATCTAAAGATAGATACTTCCAAGATGTAGAAGATGATGTCAAAAAACTCGTGCCAGAAGGTATCGCTGGTAGAGTAGCATACAAAGGGACAGTAGGTGAAGTAGTGTATCAGCTCGTTGGAGGACTAAAGGCTGGTATGGGCTACTGTGGAGCAGAATCAGTAGACAAATTGCAACAGGCAAAGTTTGTTAAGATTACAGCAGCAGGCTCTGTAGAAAGCCATCCACACGATGTACAGATCACTAGAGAAGCGCCAAATTACTCTAGGTAATTTTTTTTTCGTTATATTGTTCCACAAACCAATACTTGCCAAATTTTGTCAGAAAAAGCATATAAGAAAATATACATTATCGTTGCGGTAGTTAGTTGGTTACTTCTAACTACTTTTACGATATATGCTTCCCCAAATCTTTGGGATAGTACGGAAGAAGCACAGGTACAGTGCTTTTTCCTAAGGTTGTTTTTTTTATTCTTTGTTGTAAGTGTTTCTTTATATTTTAGGCTACACATACGGTCAAAGAAAAGCGAAGAACTTTCGAAAATGGTATATAAACTGTTTCTTCGTGGGCTACTTCTGCTCTCAGCAACCGTTTTTCTTTGGCTATTTTTTGATCTGTTTTTTGGTGTATGTAGCAGTACCACTCAACAACATGAGGCACTAGAGTATCCTTACCTCATTAAAATTCTCAATAACATCAGTTTGATAGCGGTGGTTGTCTTTATATCACATACATTTTATGTGTTTAAGGAAATGATAGCTTATCAAATCAGTAAAATAGGCTTCTTTGCGTGGCGTGTTTTTGAATTTGCCATATACTTAAGTCTCCCACTCATATTTATTCCTTTTGGTATAGATAGTAAGATATCCATCACTATTCTTTCATTCTATTTTGTGTTTAGTTTAGTATTGTCGGTAAATCAAAACTGGATAGTATATTTTAGCTTAGCTCAGAAATGGAAAAGTATCGTCATGACATTTTTGATATTGATGGTAAGTTTATGCTTTATCTATTTCATTTATATCCACAATATATATTACAGTTCGTCATCAGACGAAGTCATGCTTATATTCCCTTTAAATTTGGTCAGAGGCTTTCCGCTAGTATCATTATTTACATTCATCATCACATACTGTGCAAGCTCTATCCTCGTTATTCTTTTCAATCTGCCCATATCCGCAGCTTTTGAACGCAAGTTCAACGAAACAATGAACTTTCAACAATTGAACAGTATGGTTCAGACAGGAGGGAGAGAGCAAGAAATATATCCAGTCTTATTAGAAAGAAGCATAAGCATCGTTATGGCAGATGCGGCATGGTTAGACATATACGATGGTAAAAACATTGACAGAACCGTATTGACAAATCATATAGACAAGTCAGATATACGCTTCATCAAAGTACTATTAGAAAGAAGAATCAACCTTTCCAAAACCAATGTTATTAACCTTAGGTCAGTACAAGACGAAAGAGTAAAAGCCTTCATTGCTCAAAAGCCTTATAAATCCCTTTTATATATTCCGCTTTCGTATGGTTATGAGATCATAGGAGAACTAGTACTCATAAGAGGCTTGTTTGATGGTTTTGACAAACAGTTGATAGACAGCGTGAAGACCTATGCAGATCAAGCCGTCTCTAGTATCATCAATTCAAGGCTCGTCAATGAAGCTGTGGAAAATCAGCGCTACCAAGAAGAAAAGAAAATAGCCCAAGAAGTCAAAGCTCAGCTTATACAAGAAAAATTCCCTCCTTGCAAAGGTTTTGAGATAGCAGCCCTCACTAAGTCATCTGGAGATGTAGGTGGAGACTATTTTGATTTTGCGCAGTTAGGCGATAATTTATATGCCTTAGCCATAGCCGATGTTTCTGGTAGTGGTATCACCGCAGCATTTAATATGGCACAGCTCAGAGGGATATTTAAAACATTGGTACTCCTAAGCAAAGAAACACCTACAGACTTTATTTCAGATGCCAACAGAGCATTGAGTAATAGCTTGGCAAAAACCTCTTTCATTACATTGTCCTTATTCTTTATCAATACTGAGAGCCAAAAAGTACGTTATGTAAGAGCGGGGCACTGTCCTTCTATTTTATTTAAAGAAAAAACAAAAAAAATAGAATACTTGAACGATAAAGGTTTGGGACTTGGGATCTTAAGAACAGAAGAGTACGGGAATTATATCTCAGAAGGGAGTTTTTCATATGATGCGGAAGATACGTTGGTCTTGTTTACAGATGGTTTGATAGAACTTCGTAACAAAGAAAAAGAAGAATTTGGTTATGATAATTTCTCACAAGTCATCTCAGAAAATGTAGATCTACCACCCAAAGAGCTCATTGACGAAGTGTTCAAATCAGTGATAAAATACCAAGGACATGACCAATTCTTAGATGATTTATCCTGTTTGGTGGTCCGCTTTAATGACGCAGAACAGGCCTAATGTTTTGGCTATCTTTTTTTGAAATGAAAAAAAGTATATATTGCTTAAGCAATTTTATGGAGAACTACTTATGACAGTAAATACTACTATTGACGGAAAATTCCATATCCTACAAATACAAGGTGAAGTGGATGCTAGTAATGCCCTAGCTTTAGATAACGAAATAGAATCTGTACTTTCCGAGGGCGCTAAAAACATTCTAGTAGATTGCAGCGAGATGACCTACATCGCTTCTGCTGGTCTAGGCGTTTTTATGTCAAAAATACAAGATTTTAAAAAAAATGAAATTTATTTTTCATTGTGTAGTCTATCTACAAATGTCAAAAATGCATTTGATATTCTAGGACTACACGAATTTATAAAAATTACAGAATCACTTAATTCAGCAAAGGAGTCAATCAATGATGAAGCAAATGATTGTTAATTGCTCTACATCAAAACTCAAAAACATTAGAGTTTTCGTCTCGGATACCATAGGTGAATATTTACCTAAAAAAGATAAAAAAATGGTAGTCCTCGCTGTTGATGAGATATGTACTAACCTTATATGCCATGCAAAAGGCAGTGATAGTATCTCAATAGATATTACTATGTCTAGTGAAACCAATTCTTTTGAGTTTGTTATTAAAAGTTCAGGAGAAAAGTTTGATTATGAAAACTATGTAGAACCAAACCTAAAAGATATTGTAGCTCAACGTAGGAAAGGAGGCTTAGGAATGATCTTAGTAAGAAAGATCATGGATCATGTGAGTTTTTATCAAGAAGACGATATCAATGTCTGTAAACTCATCAAAAAATCTCCTATACCTTTCACCTAGACGCCTAACGATATTCTTTTGATAAGCCCAACGTATTACTAAAAACATTAAGTCCCCAATAGCAATATATGAACTATAGACACCTAATCTTATGGCATGCTTTCATGGTATGTCTTTTTGTTTCTTGTCATAAAAGCAGCACAGTCAGTACCAAACAAGAGTCGTATATCCTTACCATAGATGGAAATCAAATTCCTACCAGCGAATTCAAATATGCCTATGAGAAAAATAGGAAAAAAGACAGTACATTCTATCAAGAACAAAGTATTAGAGAGTATCTAGAACTCTTTACAAATTTTAAACTCAAAGTAAAAGATGCCGCCTTTCTACAAATGGATACGGGGCAAACTTTTATAAAAGAGTTAGAAAGTTATAAAAAACAACTGGCACGTCCTTATATGTCAGACGAAGCCTACATCGAAGAACTAGTAAAAGAAGCATTCAATAGAAATCAAGAAGAAATAAAAGCTTCTCACATACTATTGAAAATAGCAGAAGACGCTATACCAGCAGATACGCTTGCTGTTTACCAAAAAATAAGTGCTATCAGAGACAGCATCCTAAATAATACGATAGACTTTGAAGCCGCAGCTTTAAAGTACTCACAAGATCCTTCTGTCAAAGTAAACAAAGGAGATTTGGGCTATTTTTCTGCTTTGCGTATGGTATATTCTTTTGAAACTGCATGTTACAACACACCAACAGGACAAGTTTCAGACATCGTACGAACAAGCTATGGCTACCATATCTTGAAAGTGTTTGACAGAAGAAAGGCGAAGGGTATGATTACTACCAGGCATATCATGACATCTCAAAAAAATAAACAAGCAAACCAAAAAATAAACGAAGCTTATGCAAAGTTACTTACAGGTGCGGACTGGGATAGTGTATGTAAAGAGTATAGCGAACACGGTGCTACTAAGCAAAATGGGGGCTTGCTAAAACCTTTTTCTACAGGAGGAATAGGTTCACAAGCATTCGAGGACGCAGCATATGCCCTCGCGCAAGAAGGAGACTTTTCTAAGCCTATAAAGACACAGTTTGGCTACCATATCATCAAACTAGTAAAAAAAGATCCACTGCAAACTTTTGAACAAGCAAAAGAAGAGTTGACAACTAAAATAAAGAAAAATGAACGCTCTCAACTGGCTAAGCAAAAACTTGCTCAGAAGCTTATTGCACAAAATGGATGTACAGAATCGGGTATTCACCAACAGCAAGCAACCATCACAGAGATAGACTCTATATTACATGGAAAGCATTGGATAGTAGAGACGCATAGCACCCTAAGAGATAAAGAACTCTTTGTCATAGGAGACTCATCATACACGCTTCATTCGTTTTACCGTTTTATCTTAACGAAAAAGAATAGCTTTAAACAAAAAAAAGCTGCCTTTGCCATAGAACAACTATACAATCAATTCAAAAACGACCAACTCATAGCCTACGAGATGAGCCAACTGCCCAAGAAACATCCTGAGTACCGACGTATAGTCAAAGAATATAAGGAAGGCATCATGCTCTTTGACTTGATGAATCAAAAAGTGTGGAAAAAAGCAACAGACGATACCTCTGCACTCAAATCATATTATCAAGAGCATATACAAAACTACAACTACAAGCAACGCGCAAAGACCCTCGTATATGCTAGCAAAGACAAGCAAAGTATAGAAAAGATCAAACAGTTACACACAAGTGGAAAGACAAAAGAGCAAATAGACCTATGGCTAGACGAGAATAAAACTTTGAGCATAAGTGTAGAAGAATATGTATATGAGCAAGGACATTCCAAGACACCGCCAGCATTTGTGTTTGAGAAGAGACCTCAACTCATAAAAGAACAACAGCAATACCTATACATCTTAGTAGAAGAACTACTGCCCCCATCAACCAAAGAGTTCAAAAAAGTAAAAGGTATTGTTATCTCTGATTACCAAAAACAATTAGAAAAAGAATGGGTACAGGCATTGAGAAGTAAATATCATGTATTGATAAACGAAGCATCTGTTCAGCAATTAATCAAAAAATAAAGAAGTTTTGAAGAAAATATACCTATTAGGCATACTTGTTACCTTAGTTTTTCCTTCGTGTAATTATATAAATAACAAAGGAGAAAAATACCTATTGGCTCGCATAGACAATGATGTGCTATACCGCGAAGAAGTATATGCCAACCTACCCAATATTACAAATGATGCAGATAGCGCGCAGCTCGTCCGTAGCTTTGTAGATAACTGGGTAAGAAAAAAAATGATGGAAAAAGAGGTGTTCAATAACGAAGATTTTGATGAGGCTTCTATAGAGAAACAGCTAAATGAGTTAAAATATCAACTCGCTTTGCATCAATACAGAACAAGTTATTTACGTAAAAACTTGGACTCCACCATCGCCAAGCAAACCATCAAAGACTATTATGATGCTCATCTTGAAGACTTCCTTTTGAGGACTACCATCATCAAAGGGGTTTATACCAAGTTGCCTATAGACGCACCAAACATTAGCGACGTGAAGTCAATGTTTGCTTCTACAGATCCACATGAGAGAGAAGAGTTCAATGACTATTGCTATCAGTTTGCCTCTAACTATCACCTCAACGATACACTGTGGGTAGAGATGAGAGAATTATTAGAAGCGACACCCTTTGAGCCTAAGTTAGCCAATGAAATACAGTTTCTCAAAAACAATAAATCTTTGGGCATTGTCTCCGATAGTGCATATACTTACTTGTTAAAAATCAATGATTATAAGCTAAAAAGTAAAATATCTCCCTTTGAGTTTGTGGAATCAAGAATTAAAAACATACTTTTGAATAAAAAAAGAACAGAACTGATAGATAGAATGGAAAAAGAGATTTATTCTAAAGCAGTAAAAGACAAATCTTTTGAAGTGTTCTATTAATTTTTTTACCAAACAAATTATTGCCTTGAAATATATTCAATTATTCATTCTTAGTATCTTTAGTGTCGTTACACTGGCACAACAAAAGCTAACCTCATTAGATAAAATAGTAGCAAAGGTAGATGACCAAATTATTTTAGAGTCAGACGTGCAGAAAACCTACGACGAACTATCATTGAATCCGGCTATGTTCTCCAAAGCTGATCTGCGTTGTGGCGTATTAGAGAATCTTATCATTAATAAATTATTAGTCGCTAAAGCAGAAATAGACTCTGTAACCGTACCAGAGTCAGAAGTAGAAAGAAACCTTGATGACAGAATAAACAAAGTGCTTCAAGGTAGAGATCCTAAACTATTGGAGCAGCATTTGGGTAAAAGTATGAGAACCATCAAAGATGAGATGAGAGATCAAGTGAGAGAACAACTTATTGCCGAGGAGATGAAGAGAGGGATTCTTTTTTCCGCAAAAATTACACCATCAGAAGTGAAAAAGTTTTTTAAACAAATACCTAAAGACAGCCTTCCTTATTTATCATCACAAGTACAAGTAGCACATATCGTAGTAGAGCCGCCTATGAACGATAATGAAAGAACAAGGCTCAAAGAGATGCTTCGAGGCTTCAAAAACAAGATAGAAGCAGGAGAGGAGAGCTTTATAGACTTAGCAAAAATATATTCGCAAGACAATGCCTCAAAAATGGCTGGTGGAGAAACAGGCTTTACCAAAAGAGGCCTTTTTGCTCCAGAGTATGAAGCTGCAGCACTTAGCTTACAGCCTGGAGAGATATCAGATGTTGTAGAAACACAATTTGGCTTTCACCTAATACAACTCATCGAAAGAAGAGGGAATACATATAACTCTAGGCATATCCTATTGCGCCCAGTATTTTCTAGTCAAGATTTTGTCAAAGCAGGAGCAATGCTAGACAGTTTACGTACACTTGTGCTCAATGGAGAACAGAGTTTTCAAAAGTTAGCTTCTAAGCATTCTGTTGACCCTTATTAAAGTGGAAGTGGGGGGTTCATTTTAGACGGAAATACAGGCTCGACCAAAATAGAAACAAAAGATCTTACACCAGATATCTATTTTATCTTAGATACTATGAAAGTAGGGAACATCACCAAGCCATTGATTTATCAAGACAAAGCAGGTGAAAAAAGAATGAGAATAGTATATTTCAAGTCTAAAACTCCGCCACATGTAGTCAACCTAGAGATGGATTACCAACAAATACAAAGCTCTGCACTCATAGAAAAGAAGTCAAGGTTGTTTAACGATTGGTTAGGAAAAGCAAAGCAAGACTTTTATTTATATATAGACGAGAAATACAAAGACTGTAGCATTCTTAAATAACTTGATCCTGTAAACGTAGGAGAGAACCAATACAGTAAAAAAGAAAGCTTTCGGCGAACCACATCTTCTTTCTCATGAGCTTTTAGCTGTTAGCTTTTTTTTTAATAAAACGTAGATTCAAGAGGCAAGTAGGCGGGCAAAAATAATTGTGTTTTATCATAAGTATTTTTGGTCAACTACTTAAATACGATATTTTTCGGTTTCTTCGCATGACTAAAGCTCAAAGTGTTTAGTGAAAAATCAAGAAAAGCTAAAACACAGCGCGTGCCATACCGAACAGATACAATAAAATGATTCATCACATATAGTTTATAGTTTATGAGCGAAGTAAAATTAGCAGAGGAAATACAGCAACAGTTTATTGCATTAAAAAAAGAAATAGGCAAAGTCATCATAGGGCAAGAAGAGGTAGTAGATACCCTCCTTACCGCCATCTTTTGCAAAGGACATTGTCTTTTGGTAGGGGTACCTGGTTTGGCAAAAACACTTTTGATACAGACCATCTCCAATGCATTAGACATGGACTTCAACAGAATCCAGTTTACGCCAGACTTGATGCCATCAGACATCCTTGGCGCAGAAACCCTCGACGCCAACAGAGACTTCAAGTTTATACAAGGGCCTATATTCTCAAACATCGTCTTGGCAGACGAGATCAACCGTACCCCGCCAAAAACACAGTCGGCACTCCTAGAGTCAATGCAAGAAAAGTCCGTAACCATTGCAGGAAAAAAATATAACTTAGATGAACCATTCTTTGTACTAGCCACACAAAACCCTATAGAGCAAGAAGGAACGTATCCACTTCCAGAAGCACAACTAGACCGCTTCATGTTTATGATAAGCCTATCATACCCCTCTTTCCAAACAGAGATGGAAGTAGTCAAAAGAGGGAAAGTAGATACGGCAAGTATCCAAAAAGTCATCACCAAAGAAAAACTGCTACAGTACCAAAGCCTTATCACGCAAGTACCTGTACCAGACAATGTGATAGAGTATGCCGTTAAGCTCGTACACAAAACTAGACCACAGTCAGAGTTTGCCCCAGAAGTAACCCAAGAGTTCTTGTCATGGGGAGCAGGACCAAGAGCATCACAGTTTTTGATCGCAGGAGCAAAATGCCACGCCCTATTGCATGGTAAGTTCTCGCCAGACATAGAAGATGTCAAAGCCATAGCACTACCTACACTGAGACACAGAATCGTAAAAAACTTCAAAGCAGAAGCAGAAGGACTCAGCGAAGCTGATATTATCTCCAAACTACTCTAATAGAAGGCTTTGCATAGATAAGGTTTTGTGCTTAGTCAAGGCTTTCAATATTTTAAAACCGCAGTTTACTGATTGTAAATGAGGATTTTAAAATGTTGTATAACGCTGAATAAGTGCAAAAGATGGTTTTGCAAAGCCTTCTAATAATCGTCTTCAATACAGTTACTAGTATAGCTGAGTAGAGTTCAATATATTTGTTTTATAAAATTAGGACTTATGACCTAAAATATATAAATTAGGAGATAAGCATATTTAAAAAGAGGTCTGTAGGATATAAATTAGCCTTAATCTGTTTTTAGCCAAGAGCCAGTGCGCGCAAGGTCATCGTGAAAATACAAATTTTGATTTTTAAACGCATGAAACCCGCACGTCAAATGTTTAATGTGGCGTTAATACCGAACAGGTAAGCCCATGACTATAAACTTAAAGTCCATAGCTCATTGCGCAAGGCTTTTTCAACTTGAATACTCGAATACAAGAACACTTGAATACATTTTAAACTTATGAAACCCGCACGGCGGGAGCGAAAAAAACTAAGGTTAAGGTAGCTCTCACCACACAAGGGAATGATTAAAATACAAATTCAGATTTTAAACTTATGAAAACATTAGGTCAGTTCATTATAGAAAGGCAAAAAGATTTTCCTTATGCCAAAGGAGAGTTGTCAAGACTTCTAAGAGATATAGGTATAGCTGCCAAGATCATCAACAGAGAGGTGAACAAAGCAGGTCTTTTGGATGTTTTCGGTTACAACGGTAACACCAACATACAAGGAGAAGACCAAAAAAAACTAGATGTCTTTGCCAACGAGCAGCTCATAGAAGCATTATCCTCTGGTGATGAGTGTTGTGTCATCGCTTCAGAAGAAAACGATACCTTTCTAGCCATCACAGACAACCTATCCAAAGACCCGCAGTACGTTGTACTCTTTGACCCACTTGACGGTTCGTCCAATATAGAGTACAATGTCTCCATAGGAACAATATTTAGTATTTACAGAAGGACTTCCGAAAGTGGTCCAGGGACATTGCAAGACTGTTTGCAACAAGGAAAAAACCAAATAGCAGCAGGATATATCGTCTATGGATCAAGTACCATGCTCGTATATACTACAGGACATGGCGTAAACGGCTTTACCTACGACCCATCCATCGGAGAGTTTTGCCTTTCACACCCAGACATCAAAACCCCAGAAGACGGTAGCATATACTC
>WTJX01000415.1 GCA_011524675.1 Cytophagales bacterium | reverse complement strand
GTATAAAGCTGTGCTTTATTACTTTTTATAAGGTGGTTACATCCTTCTGAGGAAGGTGAATATATATTCCCTGGAACAGCAAAAACATCTCTAAAATAAGAATTTGCAATTTCTGCTGTGATAGATGCGCCTCCTTTTTTGGTGGCTTCTACGACTATGGTTGCATCTGCCATGCCTGCAATGATTCTGTTTCGAGCCGGAAAGAGCGGAGCATCTGGAGTGGTGCCCAATTTATTTTCAGTAAGCAATCCTCCCTTATTTTTCATTTGCTGTGCGGTATGTAGGTGTTGCTTTGGGTAGATACAATCCATTCCGTTTGCCATGATACCGATGGTGGATAGATCATTGTCTAAGGCTGCTTTATGTGCTGCGATGTCTATACCGTAGGCTAGCCCACTTATGATTTGACAGTCGTAAGCTACTAAGTCTTTAACTAGTTGCTTTGTAATATCTAGCCCGTAGGTTGTCGCCTTTCGTGTGCCCACTATTGCAATAGTTTTAGGATGATTTAGGCTTGCTGTTCCTTGATAGTGTAGTACCAATGGTGCATCTTTGATGTCTTGAAGTCTTGTAGGGTAGGCATCTGACAGGTATGGAATGGTTTCTATGCCTAAGGCTTTGTTTTGAGCTATGATGTCTTCTGCTGTCTTGTGCTGATCTTTGGCGTTGAGTATGGCTTCTACCGATTTTTCTGGAAAGCCTGGTATTTTGAGTAGCTTGCCTTTGGGCAGTTCAAATGCCTTTGAGGGTCTTTGAAGATGAGAAACCAATGTTTTCACTTTATGTGGCCCTATATCTGGAAGGCATGAGAGGGCGATCAATGCCAATAGTTCAGATTCTTTCACTAAAGGTTTTCTTTTAATTCTACCAAAAAGCTACGTACTTGCGTTAGTTTGTCTATGAGTTGAAGATTTTTTTGCAGATCTCCTTTCCCTTTTTTGAGTGCCTCTTTAGCTCCTTGTATGGTAAAGCCTTTCTCTTTTACCAATTGATAAATTTCATTGAGTAAGGCGATGTCTTTCTCTGTAAATCTACGCACACCACGAGCATTTTTTTTTGGCTTCAGGGCTGTAAACTCACTTTCCCAATAACGAATAAGGGAAGCGGAAACCTTTAGTTGCTGCGCCACCTCTCCTATCGAATAGTACAGTTTTTTTATTTCTTTCTTCTCTACTTTCTTTTGAGTTGTATTGAGAGTATCATCGCTTAAGCTGTGATTTTTTTCTACGACATCAAACTGTATGGATAGTTGCTTATTCATTGAAAATCAAATTAGGCATTGCTACACTGACGTACAAATCTTTGTCTGTGAGAATATCCACAACTTAGCATCTTTTTAATGAATAATTAAAAATGTATAATAAAGTTATGGATTATGGGTAATGAGTGAAAGGTAGAAGGTTGAAGGTCAAACGTTTTAGAGATGGATTTTATTCCACGAAAGTGGCAAGAAAGATTAAAGATCAGAGATTAAAGATTAAAGAAAGGTGTAGTGTAGCTTGCTAATGGTGGGCTTTACTGAAGAGTACAAGGTACGAGGCATTAGGTACAACGATTTCAATTTACAAATGGACGATTGACTATTTTCGATTTAAAAACGTACGGACGTATTGACTTAGAGACACAGGGACGTGAAGGGCTGGATTTTATTCCACGAAAGTGGCATTATTTAATTAATAATGTAGAATGAATAATTAATAATGAAGGGAGATTTGATGGTTTCTGCCTTTCTCTCCAATAAATTAAAAAATTAAAGTAATGAAAAAATGAAGGGTTCACAGTAATTAATGGTTAGAGATTAATGATTAGTGTTTAATTGAGTTATGGGTTATGAGTGATGGGTGATGAGTTGAAACTAGTGTTTAGTGATTAACGATTAGTGTTTAATATGTTTTTGTACTTTGTACTAATGACTAGCGACTGGATACTCTAAAGAGCTGGATTTTATTCCACGAAAGTGGCGCAAGCTAATTAATAATGTATAATGAAGAATTAATAATGGGGTTTACAGTGATTAGTGGTTAGAGATTAATGATTAGTGTTTAATTGAGTTATGGGTTATGAGTGATGAGTGATGAATTATGTGTGATGTATTATAGGTGTAAAAAAACAATAGCTAACTAAAAACTCATGGACTATCGACCATCGACTATAGACTCTTTCTAAAGACGTATTGACATAGAGACATACAGACATAGAGACGTAGAGACGTAAAGACGTAAAGACGTAAAGACGTAGAGACGTAGAGACGTTTGTTTAATTAAAAAAATGAAGGCTGGTCATGAGGTTTTGAGAAATGATTGACGTAACATTGCAGTTATGATGCAAAGCCTTCTTCTACTGCAAGTAAGCAGGTGAACAAAAAGCTAAAGCATCATACAATACGTGGTCTGGCAAACGAATACTTGTTAATTAACTCAAACACGTAAATACTTGAATATATTATAAAGATGAATAATAAAGTTGTACTCATAACGGGTGGCTCTTCTGGTATAGGTAAGGCATGCGCCTTGGCGTTTGGAAAAGAAGGGGCAAAAGTAGTCATCAGCGGTAGAAATAAAGAGCGACTAGATGAAACGATCAAGACATTGGAAAGTGCGTCTATTGAATGTATAGGGGTAGTATCTGATGTTTCTTCTGAAGACGACTGTCAAAAGCTTATCAATGAAACGGTAGAGAAGTTTGGCGTTCTGGATATATTAATAAATAACGCTGGTATTTCTATGCGTTCTCTCTTTGACGAATGTGATGCTTCTGTTATAACAAAAGTAATGGACATCAATTTTTATGGCACTGTCTATGCCACCAAATATGCTCTTCCTTATATCAAGCAGTCAAAAGGCTCTATCGTAGGGGTATCTAGCATCGCTGGTTACCGTGGTTTGCCAGGCCGTACGGGTTATTCTGCTTCAAAATTTGCCATGCAGGGCTTCTTGGAAGCTTTGAGGACTGAGCTATTAAAAGATGATGTACACGTATTGGTCGCTTGTCCAGGATTTACTGAAAGTAACATTCGCAATACGGCATTGATAGCAGATGGCAATGCACAAGGCGAGTCTCCAAGGGATGAAGGGAAAATGATGAAGGCAGAAGAGGTAGCACAACATATACTCAAAGCTGTAAAAAGAAAAAAACGAAGTCTTGTCTTGACTACGCAAGGAAAAATGACTGTTTTGCTCAATAAATTCTTTCCCGCATTCATGGATAAGATGGTTTATAACCATATGGCAAAAGAAAAAGATTCACCTTTTAAATAATTTTTAAAAAAAGTTTTGGTGTTTTAAAAAAAGTCTCCTACATTTGCACTCCCATTACGGGAAATGATCTTAAAAAAATTGTTTGATTGGTTAGCTCAGCTGGTAGAGCATATCCCTTTTAAGGATAGGGTCCTGGG
>WTJX01000425.1 GCA_011524675.1 Cytophagales bacterium | reverse complement strand
GGTATTCGTTCGTTAATATTATCAGATTTTTCACCACCAAGTTTATATCTAAAGTTAACTACAGATGTTTGGCGCATAAGTTATACTAATTTGTTTAGAGAGCTTACCGCTGATATACTTACTTCTGGAGGTGTACCTATAGGAAATAATACGTTTTCTAAAAAGTATATGGCACTTCACCACCTCAATTTTCATGTTTCAAAAAAGTTAGATGTTGGTTTGTTTGAGTCTGTTATTTTTCAGCGGAATGATAGCACAGGGATGGAGCTTAACTACCTAACCCCACTTATTTTTTATCGCTCAGTAGAGCAGAACTTAGGTAGTCCAGATAATGCGCTCTTAGGTTTTGATTTTAAATGGAACTTTGCCCGTAAGTTTTCTGCTTACGGACAGTTGGTATTAGATGAACTAGTAGTAAAAGAAGTGCTTTCTGGAAATGGCTGGTGGGCAAACAAACAAGCAGGGCAGCTAGGCCTGAAATATTATGATGCTTTAGGTATAGAAGGTTTAGACTTACAAGGAGAGCTTAATATCGTAAGACCTTATATGTACACACATACGGAAAGCTCCACCAGCTATACACATTATCGTCAAGCTTTGGCACATCCGATGGGGGCTAATTTTTATGAAATGATGGGAGTTGTGAACTACAAGCCTTTGTCTAAGTTTTCAGTAAAAGGAGTGTTGCAGTATAGTAAGTTTGGTGCTGATACAGCAACTAGCAACTATGGCGGGAATTTGCTTTTAAATAATGCTGATAGAGAGGAAGGGTCGGACTATGGAAATAAGATTGCGCAAGGAGTTACGACAAAGCTTTTACTGCTAGACCTAACCCTCAGTTATAAAATAAGGAACAATTGGTTTATAGATTTGAGACAAGTTGTTAGGGACGTGAGTTCACAAGATGAATCTGCCGAAATGCGTTCATATATTATTGATTTAGGTATTAGACTACATATTGGAAGAAATAATTATCATTTTTAGAGCTGTATTGTGTTCTTTTTATCGTACACATTTCTTTTTCTTTACGCCATGATTTTTATGAGGATAATTGTTGTTTTTTTGTTAGAGTATTTAGTGTGTTAGGCAGGGAGATGGAGTTGTTGATAGTAAAACTAAGTGATTCAAACGAAAACTAGGCTTATTTTTGAAAAAACATTATATTGCGTGGTATGTTTTTGGCTATACGAGTATCAATGAAAAACAGTTCACTTATTATTCTTTTCTTTTTTAACGCTCTATTGCGTCTTAGTGCTCAAGATGATCCTTTATTTACCCAATACCTCATCAATCCACAAGCTATCAATCCTGCTTATGTAGGGTCGCATGACATGTTGCAAGCAACGCTCTTGACACGACTACAAAACATAGGGGCTGCCCAAGACTTTGGAGCTCCCTCTACTAGCTTGCTCAGTGCAAGTATGCCTGTGTCAAATTATAACCTAGCTTTTGGTATTAATGCGTTGCGTGATAATTATGCTTTTAACACTACCACTGAGTTGGATGCTGTTTTGGCTTATAGAATATATTCAGGAAAAGAAAAACTTTCTTTTGGCATTACCGCAGGTTTTGTTAATAGGTCTATAGACTTTAGTATGCTCAATATTTTTGATAGTGGAGATAGTTCTTTTTTGGCTCAGCAAACGGGTTTTAAGCCTACCTTTGGTTTTGGGGCGTATTATATCACACCAAATAAATATCTCGGATTTTCTATTCCAAGACTCAGAGATGCTTCTGTAGAAACTAGTGAGGGAGAAGCATTCAAAAGGCAATTGTATTTGACAGGAGGAATTCTCATAGATCATAGGAGATATAGTTTTCTACGTATAAGACCTTCATTCTTATTTAAGTATGTAGAAAACGGTCGTATTACTATTGACCTTTCAGGTACGGCGATATTCAACGATATGATTTTTGCAGGCTTGTCTGTAAGAAACTATAGTTCTATCAACATATTCGGACAGTTACAAATTAGTAGAGCTTTCAGAGCTGGTTACTCTGTAGATTTGGCGACGAGTGATATCTTTGAAAATAGTTATGGTACACACGAAATCTCTTTGCTCATAGGATTACCTCTCCTTCATTCTCACCGCTTACAGACAGTATATTTTTAGCGCTATAAGTATTTTGGGATGACTACTTAGATCAGTACTTTTTCATTTGATCTTTTTTTGAGATTTGTCTCATAGGTTTTAGTAGTGTTACTTTTAAATTCTTTTTTACGATTTCTCCCATGTTTTTACACTTCAAAAACTTATCATCTTGAAAGTGCTCTGCCAATTCCTTTTTGAGTTGTTCCATTTTATCAAAAGTAGAAATTTGATCTTTACACATGATATCTAGTAAGTCTTTTAGTCTATAACGCATAGAACGCAGACGCTTGGCTATAAGTACCCTTTCTTCTTTTTGATATTGAAAGGCGGTTTCTGGTGTTATCAAATCTATGCCTAGTTTGACCATAGGATAGTTTTCTTTGAAAAATTGAGGTAGATACATCGTTTTCTTTCCTTCAAAACTCTGTTGGTCAAAATCTATGGCTCTTATTCTATATTGCACCTCTTCAAAGTCTGGCGTGATATCTACCACATAGTTGTAAGAACGCATATCTCCTAATAGCCTTACAAAACAACGCTCATTAAATTTGATAAATTCTTTGGCTATACGCGTGATGTTGATATCACTCATGTCTTTTAAGTTTTCCATAAAGACATCTCCAGGAATACCTGCAATATGTTCTTCTATGAGAGTATTGTCGTCGGTGATAAAGTTGATCTTGTTGGGAGATAAAATATGCTCTAGCTCTAAACCATATACACGAGAAGCATCGGCTTGTTTGATGTAAAAATAGGCGAAATTGTCATTCATTGTATTGACAATGCGTATTCTGAAAGGCTTTGAGTTACCAAAAGTACAGTAATCAACTCTGTCTATCTCTAAGTGGTCAATGATAGAAAAGTCTCCATCAAGATTGAGCATGGCGTATGTTTTTTTGAGTGCGCCATAGACCTCTTTCATATCGGATTGGTCATACATCACATTCAGCCAAAGGGTGTCGTTTCCGTCTTTGTCTAGTACAGAACTAGCATAGCGAAAATGTGTCAAATCTGAATAGGAGACAGGAACATCCATTTCTCTAGAATATACCAATAAGTATTTTCTAAGTTCTTTTATGATCTGATAATGATTTTTCTTTCTTGATATTTCGTTGATGTCTTTCAAAACCTTTTCTTTTTACTCGACAATAATACGAACTAAAATTTATTTTCAGAAGATTTTATGTAGTTCTGCTTTGTTATAGTAGATAAAAAGCTAATTTAAATTAAAATTCTATTATTAGGGTTTTTACAAAAGTCTGCATTAAGTACAAGGTACAAAGTACAAAGAATGGTTTCTT
>WTJX01000119.1 GCA_011524675.1 Cytophagales bacterium | reverse complement strand
GCTTTCATTTTCTTGGTACTTTATACTATTAAACGGCAATTTAGTTTTTGCTTTACTATAGATGTATAGTAAGCATTCGGTTAACTACTTCTTAATTTTCATGAGCTTTTAGTTGTTAGCTTTTTTAGCGATGAGTCAAAACCACATAGTATTCATTTTTAATAGAATAAGAGCTAACTGCTAAAGGCTAAAAGCTTTAGCTACCAAAAGTATTTAGTGAAAAACCAAGTGAAATTAAAACATAACACGTGGTTTACCGAATGGATACGATGTATATTTATAAAAAATTAAGATTCCTCGTCGTCGTCACCTAACTCAGCAAAGAAAGACTTATTATGCTTTTTTGGTTTTGGTTCTATGTATTTACTTGTAGTCATCTCTGTATCACCATCTTCGCTTGGAGCTCCTGCCTCATCAGGGATAAGTATATCCACGAAGTCCAACCCAAAGTTTAATAACTCATCTACCTCATAGTCTGGTAATAGCAGAGGTCTTCTGTAGATAAGCATTTCTTTACCCGCATTCTCAAGATTATTTCCTCTATTCTCTTCAAAGAACTTAAGTTTTTGAGGATCAAAGAACTTTCTAATTTCTGACTCATTAGGACCTTTGAGTAAGTAGTAATAAGAAAACTTAGGGAAAGCATCAAAGTCTATATCTTTATATTCACCAAGGTCTATCAATGAATCAATAAAGCCTTCTTTTTCTAGTGAAAAGTCTGGTGCAAACACATCATCAAAATAAATGTGCATGACCGTCATTTTATAATTCTTTTTATTGATACCCCTACCCTGCTGCACCATGATATCAGTAATCTCCAATTCTTGATTTTTGTAAGAGCCCTTCAAGGTATTTTCTTGGAAGTTTACTTGATGTGTCTTACTAAAAAAGAAATGCTCATACTTACTGCTTGCAGTGGTAGCTACTCTTGCATCAAAAGAAAGCCCACGGTCATCAGCATATGTTTGTAACGCTTCTTGTCTTTCATCTAATACATCACCTTTAATGATTCTTTTAGAAGAAAGAGGATGATCAGACAACTTACTGTGATAATCCATCCCTATTACCTCTATCTGTCTCCCTTGTGCCTTGAGTTGATCTTCAAAGAAAGCCAAATGCTCTAAGAAAGAATGATCTACTACAATTGCCTCTGCAAAGTCAAAAACGACATTATGCTCTTTAGGTATTTTTCTAAAGAAACGCTTGATGTATAGATAGTTAGAAAAAGTAGCGGCATCTTTAAAGGATATGAGTGTCGTATTTTCATTAAAATTCTCCACTTCTATTCTTGGAAAAAATAATGATTTGAGAGAGATACCAAAGAATAAATGAATAATCATTTCAGTAGCGACACCTACTAATATACCATATATTAAACCTAAATACATGATAGCTACAATGGTTACGAAATAAACAATGAACTCTATATAACCAATCTTTAATACTTTAAAAAACTCACTCGGTCTTACGAGGTTGATACCAGAGAAAATCAAGATAGAAGCTAAGGCAGAAAGGGGGATCAAAGTCAAATATTTGGCAGCAAATATCACCATAATCAACATAAATAAGGCATGAAAGAAATTACTCCAACGTGTAACTCCACCACTACTTACATTTACAGCCCCTCTTTTACTAGCGGAAATCATGGACAAGCCACCCACTAAACCAGATAAAATATTACCAATTCCAATGGCTAGTAAATCTTTGTTTAGATTAGTTTTTCTTTTATAAGGATCCATTTTATCCACTGCTTTGGCACTCAATAATGATTCTACACTACCAATGATCGTAAACAAAAAGACATATTGCCATACTTTAGGGTTGAGTAATGCCAAAAAGTTAGGGAACGTCATTTCTTTGAAAATATCAGCTGGTTGATGCAAGAATAGCTCTAATGATCTAGCTCCTTTATCTTCAATGTCTTTCAATTCATTTTCTCCAGCTTCTATACCATAGAAGTGAGCCATAAAAATACCTACACCTACTGCCAATAGAGGAATTGGTATTACACGCAGTTTTTTGATAGAATTAAACCCAAACAATACAACAAGACATGCTACGGTTATTTTGACCTCTCCAATGTTTTTATTAGACCAAATTTCTCCAAACTGCTTGATGATTTCAATAGGATTGGTAACGTGTATTTCTACTCCTATAGCAATAGGAAATTGTTGTATGGCGATGATGATACCCAAAGCTGCCAACATGCCTTGTACCACAGCAGCAGGGAAAAAATCTCCCAATGCACCCGCTTTGAGGATACCCAAGATCACTTGAAATACCCCTGCCATAGCGATCACAGCAATAGTTGCCTTATACCCCTCATTAAGCGAATCATACTCACTAGTCATCATCGTGATACAACCTAATGCAATGGTACTCAAACCAGCAGGAGCGCCTTTTACGGCAAGATATGAACCTGAAAAAAAAGTTACGATCAGCCCTCCTATAATAGAGGTGTATAGTGCTGCAACCGCAGGAAAGCCACATGCTTCCGCAATGGCCAGACACATAGGTACGGCTACCGCAAAAACTACTAAACCTGCTATAACATCTTTTAACCAATATTTTTTTAAGCCTTTAAGTCCTTCTTCGGGAGCTTCAAGGTATGCTGTGGTATTATCCATTTAACTAATTTTCTAAGTAAGTGCTTTAAATTCCTTCTGTAATCTAGTAAATCTCTTATTTTATGTAAAATCAAAAAGCAACCTACACCGTAAGTAGAAGACAAACAAAAGTGTTTTCAAAAAACACCATCTTCAAATTTAACAATTAATTGAGAAAAGACAGCTAATCCAATGCAAAAAAGCCAAATTAGTCTCTACAGTAAAAATTCAACACATCACATTTATCAACGTAATTTAAGCTTTTTTGACTATCTCCTCTTCCTCGTCTTTGTTGACTAATAATTTCAACATTTTTTTCCTTAGTGTGCCTATAGATAAGTTATAGCTCACCGATGAATCTGCACTCATAGAGAGCAAGCCCGTCTCTTCTGAAACTACCAATACCAAGGCATCCGTTTCAGAAGACATACCTAAAGCAGCTCTATGCCTCAAACCAAAATGTTGTGGCAGATCATCGGCATCGGATACAGGCATAATACAACCAGAGGCTACTACCCTACCTTTATTGATAATGACAGCACCATCGTGTAATGGACTTTCTTTATTAAAAATAGAGATCAATAAAGCTTTGGACAACACAGCATCTAATGCTTGTCCTGTTTCGGCATAAAACTTTAATTCTGAGCTTCTAGGAAAAACAATAAGAGCACCTGTACGGGTAGCACTCAACGTTTTTAAGGTGTTCAATACGATCTCAATATCTTCTTCAGAAAAGTTTGATTGCTCATGCTTTTTTGAAAAAAACTTCCCTATAAATTTATTATCAAAAGG
>WTJX01000505.1 GCA_011524675.1 Cytophagales bacterium | reverse complement strand
ATAATAAACTCTACGCTACCACCGCCAATATCAATGATAAGAGCATTTTCTCTTGTTAATACATTTTCTTCAAGAGTTACGCCTTTATAAATAAGTTCGGCCTCTCTTTCACCATCAATTACATTTATATTAAGGTTAAGCTCTTTTCGTACCTTAGTTAGAAAGATCTTTTTGTTTTCAGCATTGCGTACGGCACTAGTGGCATAGATTATAAAATCAGCAACTTCTTGTTCAATACCAGTTTTTTTGAAACGAGATAAAGTACTTATAGCTCGCTCTATTGCACTATCTGTAATTAGTTTATTCTGAATACCTCCAAGACCTAAACGTACAGCTTCCCTATTTTTCTTAATAATCGTAAAACCACCACATTCATCTATATCAACAATAAGTAAATGAAATGTATTTGTACCTATATCAATAATGGCAAATCTGTTATGAAGCATATATTTATATCTTAAAATAATTTTCCTTTTTTCTTTAGAAGTATTTGCTTTGATGTCAATTTGTATGAGTAGAGTTAGACTGATATACTCTTATAAGCTAGTAAACTACCTATTGACTTTTCAAAGTCAAAAAAATACAGTGTATTAAATACGTATCTTTTTGAACAGTTAGCAACTAACTTTCTAAAATAAAAAAGCAGGGAAAATATGTGTTGTAACAAAAGAACTTTAGTTCGTAAAAGCGCTGAATTGATTAGTTTTACGAATTTTTAAATCCCTAAGCATTGCTGCTTTTACACCTATTTCTAAACGGTAAAATTGAAATTGACCTGTAGGTACCCAATCAAAACGCATCATCCAACAATGCAGGTCTCTAGTGATCGCTATTGCAGGGTTCAATATTTGTTTACTATCAAAGTCATAACTAGCTCTAAGGGAGATATCCCATTTTTCGGTTGGTTTAAGAGTAGCGTTAAAACTTAGATTCTTTGTTTTTACAGGGTCAAGAAAACCTATTTCTCTTTTGTTTATCCTATAGTTTATGTTCAAACTCCACGGTACATCAAAAGGCACATATTCATTTTTATTACTAGGTCTAGACTCTTTTTTCCTTGTCTGAAGACTATCGGATTTTCTGTCTTCTTTTCTTTTAAAAATTTCAGGTGTCAGACGGAGGCTAGCATTGAGAGTAAGTGACTCTAGGCCTAGTCCCTGACCTTGACTAATAGCAGACTTATTAATTCTGAATTGATTAGTATATGTTGTATCACCCTCGGGTATTTGATAAGCATAGGGTTGTATTGTTCCTGTTGCAGATATTCCTAATAGCCCTTGTTTGATAGACGTTCTTGCATTAAGGCTTATATTTGATAATTTTAATGAGTCTGCAACCATATTATAACTTCCAGAAGCACTAAGGTTCTCAAGTAACTTTATTTTTTCATATTCATCATCAGTTCCGTTATCTCTTTGTTTTTTGTATTTCATTTCCAACGTGTTATTTAGACTAAAAGTCATTGAAGCACTTTTTGTAGTAGATTGCGATCCACTAGCAGAACCATTAAATACGGATATATTTTCGACTATGGTACTATCTGTGTTCTGAACATTTACAAAAGCTTTACCATTAGAAAAGTCTGGGTTGATATTGAAACCAACACTTGGCAACATTGTATGTCTTATAGCTGTTTTACGTTTGCCATCAAACTGGTATGTACCATATACGGTAGTCGTTAATGAAGCGGAAGCATTCCATTCGCCTGTTCTAAAAAAGCCATTGGTAGTATCTACAAACACACCATCATCATAAGAGAAACGATACTTCTCAAAATGCCATCTATCTACATAATTGAAACTAGGGTTAAATTGGAAATTCCCAATTTTTGCAGATGCTGAAATGGGAATGGTATGTGTTAAACCATAAGAACCTCGTTTAAAGAATTCAGGGAAGTTAGAAGGAATGAAATCTAATGTATCTGTCTGAGCGGTAAAATTGGCTACATCAAACTGGCTAAAACCATCAGATGTTTGAGGTCTGTTTGTGATTTTATTATTAAAATTCATTCTATGAGTAAACCCTATTGTCTCAATAAACTTAGTTAACGGAGATTTAGGTCCTGCTTTTTTCTTTTTGAATGGATATATCCTAGTACTACTTAAGTTAAATTGTGGTGCGGTCATATCTGCAAAGCCACTCACAATATCTTGACTCAAATTCATAGCAAAACCTCCATTGTAAGGAGTATGACGCAATGGGAAGTTGTAGTTGATACTCGACCTAAAGTTAGTAGAGAAATTTAATTGGAGGTTACTTATTGTATTATCTGCCAAAGCGATATTACTTCTAGTGAAATTATTAGTTACATAATTGATGTCGGCAGATAAACTCTTACCACCATAAGCTTGAGGTGTATGTCTCCAAACAAATTGAAACTCATTACTTATTTGTTCATTATATTCTCCAAGGTTAGATCGCTGATTTCTTAACTGTATTTGTGTACTACCAGAGTAACGATACTTTTTCTTATAGCTAATGTCATTTCTTACAATCCAGTCTCCTAAAGAATAAATACTGCCTTGGAATTTAGCACCTATATAGTCATTTACTGCCCAGTAGTACCCACCATTTTCCAAAAAGAAACCTCTTCCGTTTCTCTCTCCCCATGAGGGGAATATGATACCAGAACTCCTTTCTCCTTGCTTAGGGAGAATGAAAAAAGGGAAAATTAAAGGAGTAGGGACGTCTCCAATTACTAGATTAATTCTGTCTGTAACCGTTGTGCCTTTAGAGGTATATTTAGTTTTATTTAGTTGAAAATAATAGTGCGGATGCTCTAAATTACACGTAGTATATTTACCTGCTTTTACAAACATATTATTTTTTTGATCCATCAAAACAGAATCACCATGTAGTACCCCTTCATTTTCATGAGTAACTACCTGATTTACGGTGGCTGTTTTATCATCAAAATAATAGGTCATGACAGTGGCATTGTATGTACGTTCCCCTTCTTTAAATATAGGCTCATCATAGTATTTTCCAGAGGTGTCAATACCTGGCATAGCTTTTAGTGTTTTATTTGAAAAGTCATTTTCCATTTTATGAGATGTGATGTTAATATCACCGTAGGTTACTTCTGACTTTTGGTATTGGTATATAGTATTATTTTTTAAATTGATCACTATAGAGTCTTTTGCAGAGTATTCGATTGTAGTTTCAACATCCTTTCTTGTATTAGGGTGTTGAAGGTTTAATGAGTCTGTGGATAAGCTATCGGAGCTAATAGACAGGTTTTCTGGTACTTTTTTTGTATCTTTCTGAGCCATTACAGGAAAGGTATAATTGCCCATCATTACAAGTAAAGTAAGAAAATGAAAGTTCAAAATATGGTTTCTAATAAAATTGATTTTCTTGCTGTTTAGTTGAATAGTTCGATTTGAAAGTATTCGGTAAAAAT
>WTJX01000511.1:1265-3407 GCA_011524675.1 Cytophagales bacterium | reverse complement strand
ATTATCTTCTTTGTGAGCAAAGACAAAATCTTCTGTATTGATGAGTAAACTATCTTCAATACTTGTAATTACGTTGTCTCTTTCGTAAACTTTTATATTGTCTCTAAGAGTAGCGGTAATATTGTCGGTGATAGCGATAAAGATTTTGTTTGCTTCACTAGCATAAATACTATCTGATAAAGTAATGAGTACACTGTCTTTTCTTTCACGAATACGATAGAAGGCAGGGTTACCCATGAGAATAGCCGATTTGTCTTTTGCTTTTAGTTTACTATTTGGGTTTAGCTGTACTCTTTCGAGTAAGTCTTTGGTATTACTGACCAGTACAAACTCATTTCTGTCTAGCAAGTAAGAACCATCATCTATCCTTATAGCTTCAATATTAAGTTGGTTAAAAATACCCTCTGGTGAGAAATATATCTTTGCACCTTTTGGAATAATATTTTCCAAAGGTTTCCATAAAGCATTATATGACCATTTATCATTTACTTTATATTTAATACTATTTCTATAATATTTAATGTATTTAGTTTCAAACTCATTACCAAGAGGGAAATGCACTACTTGAGGCGCTTTTTTTGTTTCAGGTGAAATGATCAAAGCTGCATAGGCAATAGAATCTGTAAAGTCCTTATCAAAATGTCTATAACGAATAATTTCTACTGCATATTCATTTTCTACTAATTGTTCTTTGATCGTTCTCCAATCAATAAGCATATTTTTAGCCCCTTTTCTGAAGACTTCAGACTGTTCACTAAGGTAGCTCTCCAATCCTTCTATTTCTTGCTCAAGAAGGTTAAAATTAATGCCTTCTTCTTTAAGTTGTTCTTCAGAAAACCCAGCTATAGAGGTGAGATACTCTCTTTTATTCACCCATTCATTATAGGAAGCTATAAGGGTAGAATCTTCGCTAGATTGAATACTTTTACGTATTTTGATTGAAGAGCTAAGTAGCAATGCTTTTGTAGCAAGTATATTGTTATATATTTGAGCAACCATAGATGAGTTTTTTTTCTCATCTTTGAAAGCTACTGTATTGTAAAACTCAAAGTCATCTTTTATTCTAGTCCAATACTTTGATTTTTCTCTTTCACTTAGTGTAGGGAAATATTCTCTAATGAATGTTAAGTATTTAGTGGTAGTTTCTTCTAATATTTCATTGGCTTTTTCGGTATTACCATTGATATAGTTTAGCTGAGCTGTTTTACTAAGGGCATATACATAGTCGGGATGCTTATCACTAAAAATTTTTCTATACATTTTTGTAGCTACAGCATAGAGAGAAAGTGATTGCTTATATTTTTTTCTATTTCTCGCAATATTTGCTCTCATCATAATGATTTGTGCTGAGTGAATATTATTTTTCCCGAAATCAGAATTTTTTTCCCAGATATGATCTGCCTGCGTCAACCAATTGTCTGCTTCTATTAGTTTATTCAATGTGATATAAAAACCAGCCTTGTCCATGAGTACATTGGCATACATAGGGTTGTCTGTACCAATCTTATTTTTGATAATAGATAAAGCCTCGTCAAAAACTTCTTCTACTTCTTTTGTGGACTTTTTATTGAAATATTTTGTTATAGCCAAGCTATGTAATGTACGTGCAACATCCACATGGTTTCTACCTAATATTTTTTCTTGTGTCTCTAAAATCCCTTCATATGAAAGCTCAGCACTTTGAAAATCTCCTAATTCTTCTTGAAGATTTGCTCTAGCTTTCTCTACGGTAGTGTATTTTATGGACTCTTTTCCTAAAATACTTTCACATAATTTTTCTGATTTTTCTAAATTTTTGTCCGATTCAGCATATTTTGCAAAAATAATATCAATCTCACCTAAATACTTGTAAGTATCAATCAAGCTTATATGTCCGTTGCCATACTTTTTTATTTTTGTTTCTAACGATTGTTTTAGAAGCTTATCAATCTTATGGTATTTTCCTTGTTTAATATACAATGAAACAAACTCTTCAACATTAAACTCTGACTCTTGATTGTTCTTTTCAGCAATGCTTAGTGCTTTTTCAAGCATTTTTTCTGTATGTTCGTAGTCTCCTTGCACCATATATAACCTAGCTTTTGATTTCAAGGTGTACATATAATGAATGTTGTTGGTTTCTTTTATTTCATTATAAATATC
>WTJX01000511.1:0-1255 GCA_011524675.1 Cytophagales bacterium | reverse complement strand
ATAAATATCTGTGGCTTTTTCAAGTAAGTTAGTTGCTTTATTATAGTCTCCTTGTTTTATGGCTAGATCACCAATTTGTTGCATAGAAATAGCCTTTTGCACGCTATTACCTAGAAAGTGTTTATTTATTTGTGCATCATATTCATTCAATAATTTGTCAGCTTTATCATACTCATCCTTCTGTATATAACCAATACTTCTTGTATTCACCCACGCTTGATAATCTTTGTACATTGGGTGCCAATAGCTTGTTACTATCTTATCAAAATTATGTAGGTATATTTTCTCCGCTTCCTCATATTCATTTTTATTTTTTATCTTATGGCCCCCCTTGTACACTTGTCTTAGGTTATAAACAGGGGTATTCATAGAGAAATTACTATTGAAACATTCTTCTTCAAGCTGAGTAATGTTTTTATATGTGTTTTTGTCTTCTAAATATTGATATTTGTCTAGGTAATCTGAATAATAACTTAGTAGTAAAGGATGGTTTTCTGGTATAATTTCTTTAAAACTATCAGAGGTTTTTAATACGTCTTCAAAACTTTTTTCATAATCATGTTTAACGAAGTTCTTTTTAGATTCTAATAATTTGAGCTGGTAATTAGCAAAAGAGCTTTTGGGGTAATATCTAAGTATAAGCGGTTCTATTTCAGATTTCAGTTTCTTGAAATTATTCATCTCACCAAGTTCTAACAGCGTTTTATTTAAGTCTTCATACAAAGCAATGTAACCTTTACTGTATGGTTTTAATCTATACCCTTTTGCTTTTTCAGCTATATTGATTGCTTTTTCAATACTATTTCTACTTTTTTGAGCTTCATTAATGGCTTTATAGTAATAGTAATATAATTGGAGCGTCTTTACATAACTTATGGAAGATTTTCCTAATCCCTGCTTTCTTATCCATTCGGTAGTATTTTCTAATGAAGTATCTGCCGCTGTATAATTACCACTGTTTATATATGCTCCAGCGATGGTATTTAACGCATCTGCATATAACATCAAATTTTTATCTATTTGATGATTACTTCTTTTTTGAACGGATAGTTTATTTCCACTGTCATCGCCTGAACTTACTTCATATTTTTTTTCAAAAGTTTTTGATATCAGAGATAATGCTTTGTGCTTATCATCAAAAATGGATTTAAAATTGCCATTTTTCAGATCTATTTGCATCCTTTTAACAAGAACTTGAGTATAAAAGTCGGCATGATGATTAAGGTTTTTTTGAGATTCTAAAGTAGTAAGATAA
>WTJX01000384.1 GCA_011524675.1 Cytophagales bacterium | reverse complement strand
GACTATACGAAGATGATTTTACAAGAATCTGTCCTGTACTTATCCACGGTGATGCTGCCATTGCTGGGCAAGGTGTTGTCTATGAAGTAGCACAGATGATGAAACTTGAAGGTTACAAAACAGGTGGAACGATACACTTCGTTATCAATAACCAAGTAGGGTTTACCACAGACTTTGAAGATGCACGTTCTAGTATCTACTGTACCGACGTAGCCAAAGTAGTAGATGCTCCTGTATTCCACGTCAACGGAGACGATCCAGAGGCTGTAGTCTTCGCGATGAAGCTAGCCATAGAGTATCGTCAAAAGTTTGCACGTGATGTATATGTAGATATGGTATGTTACCGTCGTCATGGGCATAACGAGTCTGACGAACCTAAGTTTACGCAGCCAAAACTATATAGTGTTATTTCCAAGCATCCAAACCCTAGAGAAATCTATAATCAGCAATTGATTATGAGAGGTGATGTCTCTGCGGATTTGGCAAAAGAGATGGACAAAGAATTCAGAGGATTGCTACAAGATCGTCTGAACATGGTCAAAGAGAAAAAAGAAAAAGCGGTACAGCCAAAACAAGTAACGGAGAACGAATGGAGCAAGATGAAATTTGCTTCACCGAAAGATTTTGATAAGTCTCCAGAAACAGGCATTGAAGAAGACGTTATCGTAAAAGTAGGGGAGGCGTTGACTAGCTTGCCAAGTGACTTTAAGGTACTGAAACAAATAGACAGACTACTCAAAAACAGAAAAGAGCAGTTCTTTGATAAGAAAGAATTGGACTGGGCATCAGCAGAGCTACTAGCCTACGGTTCACTTTTATTAGAAGGTAAGCAAGTACGTTTGAGTGGGCAAGACTGTCAGCGTGGTACATTCTCACACAGACACGCTATGCTCAACGATATTGAGACAGGAGAAAAATATAACAGTTTAGATGCTGTAGATGGTAACAAAGAAACCTTTAGAGTATATAACTCTTTCCTTTCTGAAAATGCTGTACTAGGTTTTGACTTTGGGTATTCGATGGCAAACCCTAACGCCCTTACCATTTGGGAAGCACAATTTGGAGACTTTGCCAATGGTGCGCAAGTAGTCATTGACCAGTTTATCAGTTCGTCAGAAACTAAGTGGGGTAGAATGAGTGGTTTAGTGATGTTATTGCCACACGGTCAAGAAGGACAAGGACCAGAGCACTCTAGTGCTAGGTTAGAGCGTTTCTTGAAAAACTGTGCCGACTATAACATGATCGTTGCCAACATGACCGATCCTGCCAACTTCTTCCATGCACTCAGAAGACAAATGGCGTGGAACTTTAGAAAGCCATTGGTCGTGATGTCGCCAAAGTCATTGTTGAGACATCCATTAGTAAAGTCGCCATTTAAAGACTTTACCAAAGGAAGATTCCAAGAAGTGATCGACGATAAATACGCTAAGGCAGCAGGCATCAAAAAAGTATTGTTCTGTTCTGGTAAAGTATATTACGACTTGCTAGATAAGCAACAGAAAGACGAAAGAAAAGATGTAGCCATCGTAAGACTAGAGCAGTTATATCCGTTCCCAGAGAAGCAAGTAGATAAAATCGTAGCCAAGTATAAAGGCGCAGACCTTTACTGGGTGCAAGAAGAGCCTAAAAACGCTGGGGCGTGGGGATTCATCATCCGTGCCACTTACGAGAAAGACTATAAGCTCAACTGTATCTCTAGACCAGAGTCTGCTTCTCCTGCTGTTGGATACAAAAACGTATATGACAAGAAGCAAGCTGAAATGGTAGCGGAAGCTTTTAGCTAATTCAAGATATTAGATCTAAAACCTAATCGCTTGAAAGAAGAGCTAACAACTGAATTAATAGGGTATGCTGGGGCATTTTTGACCACCATATCCTTTTTGCCACAGGCAATTAAAACCATCAAAACCAAAGATACGTCGGGCATTTCTTTGCTCATGTATTCTTTGTTTTTGATAGGAGTACTCTTTTGGGGTGCGTATGGTCTTATCTTGTGGAGTATGCCCATGATAATGGCAAATATTGTCACCATCATCTTTGCAGGCACTGTGTGGGTCTATAAAGTAAAAGACAGCGTTAAAAAGTACTAAGTATAAAGTACCAAGTACAAAGTGGGAGGTTTGTTCTACTATTGATTAGCTTTTGGCTTTTTTAGTAATTTATATTTTTGAATGATTGCTTAAGTGCTAATTGCTAAAGGCTAAAAGCTTTAGCCACTAAAAGTACTTAGTGAATAGTTTTAAAAGTTAGAACACAATACGTGCTTGACCGAACGAATATGTAGTGCTTATGTGGGATGAACTAGAAAAATTGCGTAAACAATACTTCGATCTAAAGCTGAGTGAGGCTTTAGACTATGAGAAGTTTGCCATGATTTCTATCGTATATCATTCTACCAAAATAGAAGGCTGTTCTTTAACCGAAACAGATACTAGAGTACTGTTGGAAAAAGATGTTACAGCGAATGGTAAACCCTTGGCAGATCACTTGATGGTAAAAGATCATTACGCTGCTTTTCAGTTTATCAAAACACAAGCGAAAGCAAAAAAAAAGTTGAGCAGAGCATTTATTCAAGAAATAGCTGCAATGGTCATGAAACATACAGGTGGTGAAGTAAGTACGATGAGTGGAAACTTTGATACTTCCAAAGGCGACTTACGCAAGACACAGGTGTATGTAGATAAGAAATATTTTCCTGACTTCAATAAAGTCAAAAGTTTACTTGAAGCACTTTTGAATAATATCAATGAACGCTTAGCGCAAGTAAAAGGAAATGAGATAATAAAATTAGCCGCTGATGCTCACTATAATTTGGTGAACATACATCCTTTTGGTGATGGAAACGGTAGAACATCTAGGTTACTGATGAACTATATACAGTTGTATCATCAAGAACCTTTGGTCAAAATATTTACAGAAGACAGAGCAAGCTATATAGATGCACTGAATGAGACAGAAGAAAAGAAGGACATTACGGTGTTTAGAAACTTTGTCTGTAAGCAACAAATAAAGTTTTATAAAGCTGAACTAGAAAAGTTTGAAAGAAAGAATACTGGTTTTTCTTTTTTGTTTTAAATGTAAAAAGATGTTAGAGCGAAAATTTGTGAAAGCAGGTAAGAATGAAGAGATTAAAGAGCATGAACTAAAAGAATGGAAAAATAAAAGTATGGAAGAACGCTTTTATTATCCTTTGTATATGCACTTATTAAATCATTCGGTTGATATTAGAACCTATAAAATGAATAGAGAGTTTGTAGCAGCTTTCAAAAGATCATGATAGAAGAAATAGCAATTGGATTAAAACAACTAAAAGAAGGAAAGCGTATCTCTGTTGAAGATTTTTTGGAAGGGATAATTAATGATAATGATGATAAAATAAAATTATCTTTTGGTGCTTGGCAAGGTGATGAA
>WTJX01000392.1 GCA_011524675.1 Cytophagales bacterium | reverse complement strand
GCTACAGTATATGGGGTATCAACATTCTAAAGGACATGAGCTTACAGAGGTCAACACATTGAATGACAATGGAACGGTAGCTAGCCTAAAACCAAGAGATCAACATGAATATCAGATAGGGCTAGGAATAGAGTATAATGTTTTTAACCGAGCGACCCTTTCTTTACGAAATCAATGGTTTTGGCATCAGGATAAAAATTTTGCGGATGATAAATATGCTGGGTCATATACTTTGCTTGAGTATAAGATTAATTTTTAGAAGAGAATACTCTAAATACTTCACATACGTGGTGATGTATTTTAATATTACTTTGTCATCTTTTTAGTTTTCAAAAACACGTATACATTTTTACAAATATTAATATATGCAAATAAAAAGGTTCTTTCTTTTTACACTTTATAGCTGTAGTTTCTTTTTTTGCTTTGCTCAGAGTGATCTATATACGATGGATATTTCCCAATGGTCTTTTATAGAGCATAGTCAACTCAAAGATGAAGACACATCTAGTTTTGACCGTTATAATGCTGGTACATTGATATTTGATGCTAACTTAGGTGTCAAACCAGATGCAAGACATAGTATCAATACTACGGTAAGGTTTATGGGTAGTTTTGGTTCTTTTTTTCCTGTTCCTCCCATTCAAATGAGAGAGCTATATGCCAAAGGGCAGCTTGTCAATGATAAATTATGGTATCAGATAGGTGATTTTCAAGAATCGCTCTCTCCGTATACGTTACATAATTTTCGTCAAGAGCTTTGGAATAAAACACCTTCATTTAATGCTAATCAAGATTTTATACGTTATAATAATTTCTATCAAGCGAACACATGGCGCAGGCAAGGCTTGGCACTTAACGCTAAGTTAAAAACGAACCAAAAAAAGGATGATTTATTGTTGTCTTCTTCACTCTCTCGAAGCAGAGGAGTAAATGTAGTAACTGAGTTAGAAGAAAATATTGCTTTGTTGGCTACGGGTAGTGTAGCATGGAAGAAAAAAGAGTCTTTCTCGTTGAAGTTAAACATGGCGCATCACTTCTCTCTTCAAAATTCAAGCGACAACCCTCTGACTTATACCAATACGGTAGGAAGCCTACAGTCTGCTTATGTTCATGATCTAGGAGGTAGTAAGCTAGAGATAAGTTTAGAAACTGCTGCATCAAGACTTGCCTATCAGACGACTGATGTAGAGTCTACACTTACCGCAAAGAATAGAAAAGGTGGTGTATTTGATGTAGGTGTAAATTGGAAAAACGATGTTTTCTCTTTCGGTTTACGTTATCGCTATGTAGATATTTATTTTTTTAGTCAAGGAGCACAAACCAAGCGTATAGCCTTTGATTCTTCGGCTACTGTATTTGGTACGGTCAACAGTCAAGCAAGAGGGCTAACTATTTTTGATCTTGTTGCAGATAATGCTATTTACAATAGACAGCTAAACCATGTGTTGATGCCATATGATTTGAGGTACGAAAACACCACTCCTTATGGTGTCGCTACGCCCAATAGGGAAGGTGTTACTTTTAAAGGGGATTTGAATTTAGGCGGGGGGGTAACATTTTCGATGAAAATGGATTTACTCAAGGAAGTAAGTTTGTTAGGTTTTGAAGATAAAAAGGTGTTTAGAAAAATTGCTTCTGAGCTTACTTTACCGCTTCATAGTTTGTTTTATTGGAATAAAAAACAAACCCTTTATGCTATGATAAGAAATGAAAGTGGTTTAAGGAATGAAGTCGCAGATACTTTAGATTCGGATTTGAAAACGATGTTTGTTTCGGTTGGGGGGGAATTTGAAATATTGAAAAATGTGTCTTTGTTGCCTAGTTATCAATTACTAAAAGCCAAAGGTCAAGACAATTTATTTGACTATGGTCAAACAAACCAAATAAGTGATTTTCCTACCATATATCAATATGATCAAACCCAAAAAATGTATAGCCTTGGTGTGAGGTATAGTTATAAAGATAATATTTTTTTAACTGTTAATTGGCAACAATTTCAGAGTGATGACAAACTCATACAAGCCAATAACTATCGCATAAGCCGTTTTAATATTCTTTTTAGTGTCAATATTTAATCAATTAGTTTATGAATAGATTAGCTTACAAAAGTCTTTCTCATCAGGTTATCTTTGTGATAGCGATGTTTTTGTTGCAAAGCTGTACAAAAGAAGAAAACCTTTTGGATTATACATTTTCTGATTTGCTTGGTCCTGTGGTTTTTATTGACTCTTTAGAAATGAGTTCTGATACCTTTGATTTTAATGAATTATCTACTTTAAGTTTTACTGCATCATGGAAGTTTGATAGTGAGTATGAACTGATTATAGAGGGGCTAGAATCGAAGACTATAAAATCATACACAGGCATAGGAACGTCGATCAATGAACAATGGGAGGGGAGGGGTAATGATATTCCTCAATTTGTAGATGAAGAATGTAGTGTAAAATTGAATTTCCCTAGAAAACCTGATGATAATTTAGAGACATCTTTAACACTTAAAAATACCTTCGATTATCAGGCTACTAGTGATAGTTTGATACTTATAGAAGGTTTTAAAGGTGCAGATTCTATACCACTACTCAATATACCTTCTTTTTATACTGCTCAATATGAATACTCTACAGACCTTGGAACTCAATGTCATGTTTTTCATCATGCGCCTGTTGTAGGAGTTGACGTAGCCTATGGTTGGGGTGGGTATCAAGATTTTTTTATAGATGAAACTTTACTAAATAACCTGCTTTCTACTGCTACAGGTAATGATGATATTTATCTAAATTTATATGTTTATGTAACAGAAGAAGATAATGTAGGAGCTGTGAGAATAGGAGTATATGACGAAGACGGAGTCTTGCCAGATAACAACTTTCCAGATGAGTTTCATTTTAAAGATGTGGCTATAGAACCAGAGGATAATTGGCAACTCATTTCTATTAAATACAGTGATTTGGACGGTTTTTCTGTTACTAACAATAATGATGGTGCGCAAGTAGATGGCATCAAAACATATACTAATATTACAAGGTTTAGACTTGATTATATTCTTGATGATAAAGATCAAGAAGCCACTTTCAGAGTAGCTAATTACACCATAACAGTAGGAGAACCTTTCTCATATGCTTTGTAGTTCATTGCAATGTGTTTAATTCTACTTTACGAAGTTAGGGCGTTTCCCTACGGGTCGGGCTATCCGCTGTATCTTTTTTGACCTTTAAGGGTCAAAAAAGGATGCCGCTTCTATCCCTAACGCATAAAAAAGGGAGTTTATTTTTGACTTCGTAAAGTAGAATTAAACAGGTATACTGTAATTCCATTATAGCATATCTGTTTTTTGCTTTAAATTGGAGAATTGTTCTAATGATAAACCAGTAGTAGAACAAATGATGTCATCAGATACATTTTTCTTGATTAA
>WTJX01000128.1 GCA_011524675.1 Cytophagales bacterium | reverse complement strand
TTATTTCAAGCTAAAATAAGGTGTTTTTTGTCTAGGAATCAAAATTGGTGATAATGTACAAAAACTTATACTATTCGTAATATAAATTCTTTCATCTTATTCCAATCTTTGTAATGTTATAAAAAAAATAAGAATAGTTATATTAATAAGATGGACATATGAAGAATAAATTATTTTTAGCCTCTTGTATTAGTTTGACAGTAACCTCACTCACATTTGCCTACCGTGCTATGTTAGACCCTGTCTTCAAAGATGTATATCACCTTACTAATTCTGAAATCAGTATTGCTTTTGCTCCTGCATTTTGGGGTTTTACCATTTCTATGATTATCGGAGGTCTATTAATTAAATCTTTTGGTGCAAAGCGTTTCATCAACATCATGTTAGTATTTCATGTTTTAGGCATTGTCATCACCTTATTTGCTGATAATTTTATTACCCTATTTGTAGGAACTTTATTTGTAGGTATAGGCAATGGCTTTGTAGAAGCTGTATGCAATCCATTGATAGCAGCTACCTACCCAGATCAAAAAGTAAAAATGCTCAACCGCTTTCATCTTTGGTTTCCTATGGGTATTCTCATAGGTAGCTTAGCAAGTGAACTTTTATTTAAGCAGTTAGGAGTTCCTTGGCAAGTGATATTTGGTTCATTACTCATTTTGGTGGCAGTCTATGGTATGTTATTCAGAAACATCACCATATCAGAAGAACAAATTAGTGGAATGGGAGACGATGTAAAGGGTATGATTAAAGCCATTAAAAAACCTTTATTTCTCTTCATGCTCGTTTGTATGCTATTTACCGCAGCTACGGAGCTAGGTACAGGTCAACGAATAGAGTCTTTATTAAAAGAGACAGGTGTTTCTCCCTTACTCGTTTTGGCTTTCATCTTTGGTCTAATGTCTTTAGGTAGATACCACGCAGGCACGCTACTCAAAAAGTTGAATACACAAACCATACTATTATTATCCGCTGTTTTTTCATGTGTAGGACTGTTAGCATTAAGCACCTTCAGTGGCTATAGCACTTTTGCAGCAGCAGCCATATTTGCTGTAGGAGTATGTTATTTTTGGCCTACTATGCTCGGTTTTGTAGCCGAAGAACTACCCGAAACAGGCTCATTAGGTCTTTCCCTTATGGGAGGCTTTGGCATGCTATCCGTTTCTACAGTATTGGTAGGTATGGGTAACCTTATGGATGATAATACTACAGGACAAGAAACACTACGCATCATGTCTATACTACCAGCCGCAATGATTATTGCATTCATCATCCTAAATCTATGGATGAAAAAAAGAAAACGTACAACACACTTTAGTTGAAGGTAAAGGTTGAGTGTAGTTCATAATATAATTATTTGAATACATAGACACAACAATACTTGAACACCTGAAAACAAGAACACTTGAATACATAAATACACAACTATGCAAAAAATAAAAATGGGAATGATAGGTGGAGGGCAAGGATCTTTCATCGGAGGAGTACACAGGATGGCAGCAGCCTTAGATGGGCAGATAGAGCTAGTATGTGGTGCTTTTAGTAGCAATCCAGCAAAGTCAAAGGCATCAGGTAAAGACCTATTTCTACCAGAGCACAGGGTCTATGCTTCTTTTGAGGAAATGATCTTAGAAGAGAAAAAATTACCCGAAGAAGAGCGAATGGACTTTGTGGCGATCGTAACACCCAACCATATGCACTATGCTCCTGCAAAAATGGCGTTGGAAAATGGTTTTCATGTTGTATGCGATAAACCCATTTCATTTACATTGGAAGAGGCATATTCACTGAAAAGCATTGTGGAAGAAACAGGGCTAGTCTTTGCACTTACACACAACTATACGGCACACCCTATGGTGAAGCAAGCGAGAGAAATCATAGCGAGCAACAAGATAGGGAAGGTAAGAAAAGTAGTTGTAGAGTACTTGCAAGGTTGGTTATCTACCAAGTTGGAAGATACAGAGCAAAAGCAAGCAAGTTGGAGAGTAGATCCAAGCAAAAGCGGTATCGCGGGAGCCATAGGAGATATAGGGACACATGCGGCCAACTTAGCAGAGTATATCACAAACTTACAAATCAAAGAAGTATGTGCCGACCTCAGCATATTTGTAGAAGGAAGAAGGTTAGACGATGATGCCAATGTATTGTTACGTTTTGACAATGGTGCCAAAGGCATCTTGAATGTAAGTCAAATCTGTGCAGGAGAAGAAAACAACCTTACCATCAGAGTCTATGGAGAAAAGGGAGGGATCATTTGGCAACAGCAAGAGCCAAATACCTTGGAAGTAAAACATTTGGATCAACCGACACAATTATTACGTACAGCTAGTGTAGGGATTGGACAAGCAGCGACAGCCGTTACAAGAATCCCTGCGGGGCATCCAGAAGGCTATTTAGAGGCTTTCGCTACCATTTACAATAAGTTTGCCCATGTGCTTCAAGACATAAAAGCTGGAAACGAACCTAAAGCGGAAGACTTAGATTTTCCATCTGTAGATGAAGGAATCAAAGGAATGCTTTTCATCAATAAAGTGGTAGCTTCTTCTGAGGCAAACCAACGTTGGGAAGCGCTCAGCACAGAAGAAGAGCTAGTAGCTTATTCTTAATTTTTAACTACTACTTAGTCCACTTTCGTGGAATAAAATCATGTTGAAACAAGTATGTCGAATGTCAAAAGTCAAATGTGGTGTTGATACTGACAGACTAGACTTTAAGTAAAAAAAAAGATTTTATTCTGCTTTTGACTAAGAGTAACCAAGCAGAATAGGAATGATTACAATAGCGCATAGCGCAAATCGATTATTAAAAACGTAAAACCAAAAACTCAAAACTTAAAACGTATATATATGAAAGGACCTGCTTTATTTTTGGCACAATACGCTAGTGACCAACCGCCATTTGACAACCTCAAAAGTGCTTGCGATTATGTAGCAAGTATAGGATACAAAGGAATTCAGCTCCCTACATGGGAAGCAAGGTATGCAGACCTCAAGCAGATGGCGGAGAGCAAGGACTATGCGCAAGAAATCAAAGGCATAGTACAAGAGGCTGGCTTAGAAATCACAGAACTCAGTACACATTTGCAAGGGCAGTTGGTAGCTTCGCACCCTGCTTATGACAAGCTATTCGATAGCTTTGCACCTGCCGAAGTTCACAACGACCCTAAAGCGAGAAGCGAATGGGCAGTGCAGCAAATGTTATACGCTGCCAAGGCAAGCGAACATTTAGGCATTGATGCTCACGTAACTTTTTCTGGTGCTATGCTATGGCCATACATTTACCCATGGCCACAAAGAGCCAACGGGCTTGTAGAAGAAGGCTTTACTCAATTGGCAAAAAAATGGTTGCCTATACTTGATGCTTTTGACAACAGTGGAGTAGATGTTTGTTATGAATTGCATCCGGGCGAAGACCTACACGATGGTTTGACCTTCGAGCGTTTTTTAGAAAAAACAAACCATCATAAAAGAGCCAACATATTATATGATCCAAGTCACTTTGTCTTGCAGCAGTTAGACTATTTGACCTTCATAGACATCTATCATGAAAAAATAAAAATGTTTCATGTCAAAGATGCCGAATTTGTGCCTAACGGTAAAGCAGGAGTATACGGGAGTTATGCAGACTGGAAAGACAGACCGGGCAGATTCAGATCATTAGGAGATGGACAAGTTGATTTTAAAAGCATTTTTAGTAAATTGACCCATTATGGTTTTGAAGGTTGGGCAGTACTAGAGTGGGAGTGTTACCTCAAAGACAACATACAAGGAGCAATAGAGGGAGCTGAGTTTATCAAGCAACATCTTATCAAAAAAGCAGCGGTAGCCTTTGATGATTTTGCAGGCGCTGCAACAGATGATAATTTGAATAAAGAACTTTTGGGCTTGACCTAAAAAACGATCAGTAAAGCCCATCGTTTCGACTTAAAACTTACAATATAAAACTTAAAACAAATATGTTGAAAGTTGAAGGTCAAGTCTAACTCACAAGACAATGCTTATAATGTAAAACGTAGAACCTATAACTTAAAACGTATATAAACACATGAAAATAAAAACTAACATTGCATTTTTTTTTCTTACATGTTCAGTAGGAAGCTTTGCACAAAATAAAATCTCTCCAAAAGATACAGAGGTATGGGAGCCAGTACCTGAGATCGTATCTGTAAACGAAAAAGGTATTCCTTCAGATGCCATTATTTTATTGAGTGATAAGGTAAATGAATTTGTGAATCATCAAGGAGAGCCCATTGCATGGACATACGAAGACGGTATCATGACTGTAGCTCCAAGAAAGAAAGGAGAACCTAAAAACAAAAATGTATATACCAAGCAAAAGTTTGGCGATTGTCAGCTACATTTAGAATTTAGAACTCCTATAGATAATGAAGGCGTTGCACAGAGAAATGGTAATAGTGGTGTTTTTCTACAAACTCTATATGAAATACAAGTCTTAAACAGTCATAAAAATGTTACCTATTCCAATGGTCAATTAGGTGCAATCTATAAGCAGAGCATACCGATGGCAAACCCTGCGAAGCCTATGGGTGAATGGCAAACCTATGATATCGTATTTACAGCACCTGTATGGGAGGGGAATAAAGTAGTAAAAAAAGCAAGCATGACTGCATTTATCAATGGTGTACTTGTACAAAATCATTTTGAGCTAGGTGGTCCAACAACATTTGTAGGAAAACCAAAATACGCAGCAAAAGACCATGGTAAAAAGCCTTTGATGTTACAAGAACATAATAATTATGTGAGCTATCGTAATATTTGGATTAGAGAACTATAGTGGAATAAGGGTCTGGGGTAATCTTTGTCCAATTTTTTAATTAATATTTAAACATGCCAATCTATGTCTGAAAATAAAACAACAACAACAACATCAAGGAGAGATTTTTTACAAAAAAGTTCCATGTTTGCCTTGGGATCAATGGCTATACCTACCATTATGAAATCTAGCGTATTAGGCTTAAATGGAGTGATTTCACCAAACAATAAAATCAACCTTGGGTTCATAGGAGCTGGTGGTAACATAGTGCAAAGACACATAGGCTTTCATTTGTCCAATCCTGCTATAAAGCCACTCTATATTTGTGATGTACATAAAGGAAAGCTAGAGAAAACGTACAATCGTTTTAAACAACAAGGTCAAGGTGATGTAACACAAGTAGAACATTTTGAAGAGGTAATCAACGATCCATCAGTAGACGCAGTAGTCATCACTACACCAGATCATTGGCATGTAGCCATCGCTATTGCTGCTATGAGCCAAGGAAAAGATGTGTATGTAGAAAAACCTATATCTCTTACCATAGAAGAAGGAAAGGCAATAGCCGAGGCAGAGCAAAGGTATGGAAGAATAGTACAAGTAGGCTCTCAGCAACGCTCAGACATTTACTTTCGTAGAGCAGCAAGGCTCGTAAGAAACGGCTACATAGGCGAGATAAAAGAAATCCACGTAAAACTAGGAGCATTTCCCAAACCAAAGCTAGGTAAAGCAGAGCAAATACCAGACGGTTTTAATTATGACAAATGGCTCGGGCAAGCACCTTATGAGCCATATTTTAGCAATAGAGTGAAAGGGTCTGCTAGTGGCGGTTGGAGATGCTTCTGGGAGTATGGCTCTCGTAAAAATGGAGACTGGGGAGCACACCACTTTGACATCATACAGTGGGCGCTTGGTATGGACGAGTCAGGACCAACACACTTTGTCCCTAAAGGCCATAATGGAGAAAAGTATGCTTACTATACCTATGACAACGGAGTCAAAGTTATAAGAGACAATCCAAAGTATAGTCATATGATTACCTTTGTAGGTACAGAAGGAACGATAGGGGTAAGTAGAGGTGGGAGGCTTGTTACTTCTAACCCTAAACTAGCCAAAATGTCTTTTAAGTTATCAGATCAAAGGCTTTATGTATCAAACAAACATGAGCAAAACTGGATAGACTCCATGTATTCGCGTAAGCAGACGATATGCCCAGCATCAGTAGGACATAGAACGGCCACCATCTGTCAGCTAGCAGGGATAGCCGAGCGTTTGGAAAGACCTATACATTGGGACCCAAAAACGCAGCAAATCATAAAAGATGAAGAAGCCAAGAGGTGGATGTCTCGCCCTAGAAGAGCAGGCTATGAATTACCTGTTTAGCGAACAATAAATTCATTAAAAAACCAATCATATTATAACCATTAAATATACTTAAAATGAAAAAGATAAGTTTAATTTTACTCCTATTTACCTTCAGCATTTTGCAGGTAGTAGCACAAAATATAGAAGAGTCAATCAATGATTTAAGCTTGGCAGACAAAAATAAACAAACAGCAGCTAGAAATAAGATCAGAAATACACTCAATATAGCTGCTAGGGATGCCAAAGAAAAAGATGCTCCCGAAAAGCTAAAGGCTTATGAGGCAACTTTGTTGAGCAGTCTCAAAAGTAGTGATAATGACGAACAAACCATCTTCATCATTAGAATGTTAGGACTTTATGGTTCAGAGAAATCGGTTGCTACCTTAGCTACTTATTTGCCAAAGGACAATGTGAGAATACACGATGAAGCAAGAAGGTCATTGGCAACTATCAAAGGAGACGAAGCCCTAAAGGTATTACAAACTGCATTCAAAAAAGCTCAAGATGACAATAAAGCACAATACTTAGATGCTTTACTATCTTTTGAAGGCTTTAATGCTGTAAAGCTTATCTCTCCTTACTTAGAGTCATCTAATGCAAACCTACAGCGTACTACTATTCTAGCTTTTTCTAAAAGAAAAGAAAAGTCAATAGTACCAAAATTATGGTCATTATATACAAAAAGTAATGACGCAAAATTAAAATCACTACTAGAAAGCGCTTTTCTTACAATAGGAATGGAGTCAAAGATGTCGGCTGAGTTGATCTCCAAAACGGATAAAATATCTACTAAAGTAGGTGCTTTCCAGCAATTATTGGTTTCTTCCCAAGGGGTTTCTATCAGTGGTATTGTAGACAGAGCCAGTGGTAAGCTCAAACAACAATACATCGCTTGTATAATGAATAGTAATAATGATGAGCAAAAGAACGATGTAGTAAAGAACATAAGTACCTATACTCCTACAGAGCAAATGACAATTCTAGAAATCATAGGTAAAAACAAAGAAAGTCAATACGAGACTACTGTTTTAGCTTTGATAGACTCAGAGGAGACTAAAATCAAAAACTCAGCCTTAACCACTATAGGTAAAATAGGGACGGTCAAAAGCTATAAAAGCTTACTTTCAAATTATGAAAATAATCCACAAGACATGAGCATTCTCAATGCCCTAGCAGAGCTAAATGTAGCACAAATAGATGCTGATATGATCAAAATATTAGAAAGTGCATCTACATCTGCCAAGGAGAAGCAAAGTGCTATGAATTTACTGTCCATAAGAGATGCTTCCACCAATATCAAGTATATCAACAATTTTGCTTCTTCTTCGCAGTCAACTACAGAAATGAAAAAAGCAGCCTTTATCGTCATGGAAAAAGGAGATATAGAAAGTGCAAAAGTATTGATGTCTTATGCCATAGGAACAGGAGAGTTGGTAAGACCAGCGCAAGTAAGTTTAAAAAAGTTGTCTACAGCCTTGAGTAATAATCCTCAACTATGGACACAAGTATATAAGCCAGTACTAGAGGGAGACAAACCAGAGCAAGCTAAGATAAATGTTATTGTCATTTTGGACGGACTTCCTACAGACAACACCATCGACTATTTAAGTCAAGTAACGACTAAGGGCTCGTCTGAAAAAATACAAAAAGCAGCCTTAGGTAATCTAAAAAGATGGACTGACTACAGAGCGATCGGTGTATTGGTCAATCTACTTAAACAAGAAAATGCGACTGAGGCTCAAATAACCGACTATTGCAAGCAAATCAAACGTCTAGTTACTTTTCAAAGCGGAGAAGCCAAAAAAGGGAGTTTAGTAGTGCAAGCAGTAAAAGCAGTTACTAAGCTAGAAGATAAACTAACCATATTAAGCGGTTTTGAGAAAGCAGATTCTAAAGATAAAAGAGTACTAAAATCTCATGTAAAGAAGCAACTTAGTGGAGAAGATGTTCAAGTGAAAAAGAAGATAGAAGCTATGATCTAATAAAGTTAAAGCCTTTGTAGGACTAAAACCTGCAAAGGCTTTAACTACTCTTTCTTATCATATTTTCATCATCATAATTTCTGAAATTTTTTAAAATATGCTCCACCTTTTCAAACATGCCACTACGCTTTTTTTATTAGGCTTCTGTTTTTTGATAAACACAACACTACAAGCCAAGCCAAGCTACCCAAATATCATTTTTATATTTGCAGATGATATGGGAATAGGCGACGTATCACATAACAAAGGCAAAGTAGCCACCCCAAATATAGACCGCCTAGTAAAAGAAGGCTTACGCTTCACCGATGCCCATACTACCTCATCGGTATGTACACCATCACGTTATTCGTTGATGACAGGTCGTTACTGTTGGAGAACATCATTAGAAAAAGGAGTGATAAAATTAGCTACAGCCCCTCCTTTGATCAAAGAAAATGAAACCACAGTAGCCAGTTTACTCAAAAGAAAAGGCTATCATACCGCCTGTGTAGGCAAGTGGCATCTAGGTATGGGCTGGCAAGAAGATCCAAATTATCAGCCCAAAGAAGAACATCAAGGAGAGTTCTGGAACTTAGACTATACAAAGTCTGGTGCCACCCCTGTATCCAGAGGTTTTGACTATTTCTTTGGTATGAATGCCTCTATGGATATACCACCATTTGTATACATAGAAAACGATCGCTTCACTCAACAACCTACCGTAAGTAAGAAAACACGAAACAGGCTAGGTGCAGCAGGAGCAGACTTTGACGAAGAAAAATGTTTACAAGTATTTGCTGAAAAATCCGTCAACTACATCAAAGAACGCAAAAGTAAGAAAGATCCATTCTTTTTATACTTAGCACTTACTTCTCCTCATTTACCATTCATCCCTAGCTCACAATGGAAAGGAAAATCAGGCTTAGGCAATTATGGTGATTATATCATGGAAACAGACTGGGTAGTAGGAGAAATACTGAAAGCACTAGACCAACATCAACTCAACAAAAACACCTTAGTCATCTTTTCGGCTGACAATGGACCTACTTTTTTTGTGAAAAAAGAAACGGAATTGCTAGCAAGTGGGCATCGCTCTAATAATGAGTTGAGAGGCTACAAAGGAGATATTTACGAAGGAGGACATACAGTTCCTTTTATAGTAAGGTGGCCAGCAGTAGTAAAAGCCAATACACAAACCAAGCGTTTGACCTCTATGGCAGATTTTATAGCTACATGTGCCGAAATAACAGAACAAAAACTCAAAGACAACGAGGCAGTAGATGCCATTTCTTTTCTTCCTACATTGAAAGACCCTAGTTACACTGACGATCGTCAAGAGATGGTTTTTCATTCTGTGCATGGTGCTTTTGGCATAAGAAAAGCAAACTGGAAATTGGCATTTACACCAGGTTCTGGAGGATGGACTAAAGGCAGAAATAATGGTGGAAAGGTACAGCTATATGATCTCAGCAATGATCTCAGCGAAACAAAAAACCTACATGAAGAAAATCCAGAGAAAGTAGAAGAGTTAACATTGCTTTTACAAAAAATTATTGACGATGGAAGAAGTACAGTAGGTAAACCACAGCAAAACGATAGAGAGGTAAAGATTTACTCTTCAAAAGCAGTAAAATAAAAAGAAAGATTAAAGGTGAAAGGTTGAACGTGAAAAGTTGAAAGTTGGGCTTAGCTCATTGCAAAAGGTATTATCAAGTTGAACACTTAAATACACAAACACTTGAACACATTTTAAACATATGAAACGAGCATGTCGAATGTCAAAAGTCTAATGTCGAATGTGGCGTTAATACCGACAGACAAGGACATGATTAAAGCATGTGTAACATGCTGAATAACAGGTGGTTATCTACTTGAATACATGAACACACAAACACTTGAACACATTTTAAACATATGAAACATAAGATAATATACCTCATTTTATTCTTGATAGCCCAATCATCGTATGCTCAAAGTGATGACATCAGTACACTGAAAGCTCCTGGCAAAGGGTGGGAGAGGAAAAGTACATTTACCATTGCCACTGCTATCATAGAGAAGTTCTTTGCTAAAGACGTAGAAGAAATCAAGGCAGCAACACCTGTTATTGATAAAAAGCTAAAAAAACAAAAGATAAAAGCCTTAGTCTTTTATAAGGTATTTGGTTATCATCATGGTTCTATTCCGTTTGCCAACTATGCACTTAATCAAATGGCATTATCATCCAAAGGAGTACTAACGCTTGATTTTACAAATAAAGTAGAAGACTTATCGAAGGAGAATTTAGCTAAATATGATGTTGTTATTCATAACAATACCACACATATAGAAAAAGGTCTTCCAGACTATGCCAAAGTTTTGAATGAATACATAGCCAATGGTGGGGGAGCAGTTTTTATTCACGCAGGTTCAGACTGTTTTGCTACCAGTTTAGAGAAGGGTGAAAAAACGCCTACAGGCGGTGTTTTTGAAGGACACCCGTGGAGAGCAGGGGGAGAATGGGCGTTTCAGTTAGAGTGTCCAGAGCATAGACTCAATCACGCATTTCATGGAGAAGGTTTCTTATATCAAGACGAAATCTATATGTATAAAAAAGAATCTTTTTCAAGAGAAAGGTCAAGAGTATTGGTGTCTTTAGACATGGATCATAGCTCCAATACCATCGAAAGTGTAACCAAAACATTAGAAAAGGAAGGCAGACAAGAGCTGCTAAAAGACGCTAACCCAGTGAGTTGGGTCATTGCAGATGAAAGAGGGAGGGTATTCAACACCAACTTTGGACATAGGAAGCAAACCTTTGCAGACAAAAAAATCATGCAACACTTATTGGATGGGATTTGTTTTGCTGCGGGTAAGATAAAAGCAGAAACTACTCCTTCTGCTGAGCTTAAGAAATTCAAAATTGTAAAACCTAAGGAGAAAGAATAGTTTTTTTGTATCCGTTCGTTGAGCTGTGTTTCCATCTCCCATGAGCTTTTGGCTGCTAGCTATTAGCGTTAGATACTAAAAGTGTGTAGTGAAAAATCAAGAGGGCGGAAGCGTTAAGAAAATAGACCTTAGTCTGTTTTTATCAACGAGCCAGTATGCGGGGAGGAATTAAAGTGGTTTACCTAAAGGGTACTAATAACCCCATCATTTATTACTTTTTGCCAGTAAAAGAGTTAAACGGGTTTAACAGAATGCTTACAATTATTGTAAAAATAGGCTTTAGAGGCATATGTTATAAAATGTTTTTAACTTGTAAGTATTTTTGGATGACTACTTAAAGTCGCGAATTTACATTTTGTGTACATTTTTTATTTCCTACATTCAACTAGCTAACTACACAAAACATATTTTAAAAATGAAAATAAAAAATAGAATCGCTCTTTTATTTTTATGCTCAACGATGTGTGTTTTAGTGTTGTTTGGTGGTTTTATACAAAAAACACCTTTTTTTTTAATAAAAACTCATTATTAAATGTGTTATTTTTACAATTGTAGTATTGTAACGAAAACACAAATAGGAAAGAATAAATAGTTGTTTTTTTATAGGTGGTTATTTTTCTAGGTTAATAACTTTGAATTATTTAGTGTTTTTCTAATCAATTAGTTATAAAAGTAGTTTTTTGGTACTAACATATAAAACTTTAATACATGATAAAAAACATAATAGCGCTTTTTTTTCT
>WTJX01000705.1 GCA_011524675.1 Cytophagales bacterium | reverse complement strand
ACTATCTTATTATCAACTACTTATAAAAAAAGTGTCGGAAATGTTAAGTTAGAAAGCTCGTATACAAGAATAAAACGCAATTGTAATAAAAATATATATATATATAGTAGCACATTAACTCGACACAAAATAATTTATTATATTTGCGTAAATCAAATTAAATAAAATAATGAATCAAGGTTACTCACCTAAAGAACTAAAGTTCGGCAAGGATGGTCGCGAACAATTAATCCAAGGGATATCTCAATTATCCAGCGCGGTCAAGAGCACATTAGGCCCACAAGGCAACACTGTACTTATAGAATCACCAGAACATATTGGAGGCATCACTGTTACCAAGGATGGAGTGACAGTTGCTAAGTCTATCAATCTTATAGACCCAGTTGAGAACCTTGCGGTTCGCATGATGAAAGAGGCAGCTGACCGAACAGCTTCGCTTGCTGGCGATGGTACAACTACTGCGATAGTTTTAACTGAAGCGCTTGTAAAGAGCGGAACGAAATTGCTGGATGGTGAAACCAATCGAACAGAAGTTCTGCGTCATTTAGTTGATATAACTAATGATGTAGTGAAAGAACTAAAATCCGCATCTAAAAAATTAAGCAAGCGAAAGATGCGAGATGTTGCCATCATATCGGCAAATAACGACAAAGGTGTAGGGGATATCATAGCAGATGTCTATGACAAAGTAGGTAAGGATGGATTAGTGACTGTGGAGAAATCTCAGTCATCCTCCACCTATTTTGAAACTACCAATGGTATAAAGGTAGACCGAGGATACTCTTCACCGCTTTTTATCAATGACCAGAAACGTGATGAGTGCGTGCTTGAGGATGTAAGTGTTTTGGTGTCTGATGCTGAAATATCAAACATACTTCAAATTGAAAATATACTCAAGCCAATCATCCAGGATAATAAAAAGCTTTTGATTATAGCGCCTGCAGCAACCAATGTGATTAACACTCTTGCTGCAAATGTTATGAAAAACAATTTAAAGATTTGTAATATACCTCCGCCAAACTTTGGCTACAGACAGCACGAGCTGATGCAGGATATTGCACACACAGTTGGCGCTACTTACTTTTCAGAAAAGACAGGGGATGATTTGAGTATAATTAATTATACTGATTTGGGTCACGCTGCCAAGGTGATAGTTGGTCGTGACTCAACTGTCATCCTTAAAGATGAAAATGAAAACACACCTGACGTGTCTGAACGAGTGGCTGAGCTACGAGTGGCATTTGATAATGCAACAAAGAAAGTTGACAAAGACTTTATCATGTCGCGTATTGCTTCACTAACTGGTGGCATAGGTGTGATATATGTTGGAGGTAACACAGACCTGGAGCAAAAGGAACTTTACGACAGAGTAGACGATGCGGTATGTGCAGTTCGCTCTGCTTTGGATGAAGGTATTGTTGCTGGCGGTGGAGTTGCGCTATACAATGTCTATCAATCGTTGCAATCTAAACAAAATAAGATTGAGTTTTCTACAAAAAAAATCGCTTACGCGATTATGGCAAGTGCGCTATCTGCGCCAATAAAACAAATTTTAGATAACGCTGGAATATCTTTCCAAGATATATATGGGGATAATTTTAAAGAGTTTAAACCAGGAGAAGGCTACGATGTTAAGGGCGGTGAGTTTGGAGATATGATTTCTATGGGAATTATTGACCCACTAAAAGTAACCAGAAGCGCACTTCAAAACGCTGTTTCTGTAGCTGTAACTATTTTATCAACTAATGCCATTGTAACTATGGCGCGTTCATACGAAACCAAATGAAAAAACAAAGACAATATCGTAGCTGGCAGGGTAAATCCCCAAAACAAGTAGAAAATGCAGTTAAATTTGTATTCCTAAGTATAGCAGGTGGGTTGTTTTTACTTGCTATTTCAGGTATTTCTGCTCTAATATATTACTTATTTACAGGTCAAATATAATGGAAGAGGCAGTAAAAGAGTACGTTTTAAAGCATTATCCAAGGATATTTAAGAATAAACCAATAATTGTAGAAGAAAGAGAGAAAGTTTTTTTCGTTTCTACAAACATTGATGCTTCACCACTGATATTAAGTAAAGATATACTAAAATGAAAGTCATAGGAACTAACATTCTTATTCAAAAAATAAACGAAGACGTAAAGACTGAGTCTGGACTTTTGTTATCATCAGAAGATGCCAGCCAAATGCGTTATCAAAAAGGTAAAGTAATTGAACCAGGCAATGAAGTTTCACAAGTAAAGGCAGGTGACGTTATATACTATGATAAGAGTAGAGGGTACACCATGCTAATTAACAATGACAAGCACACTGTAATTCAATTACATGATGTTGTCGTTGTCTTGTAGGGATTCCGTTTTCTTTTCGCGTAACATTCTATTCATTTCAATCACAAAGTTTCTGTAGACCTTGTCGCTGTATGAAACATTTTTGGCAAACATAGGATTAGCTGATTGACTTGTAGGTATTTCCTCTCCCTCTAATTTTTTGTAAGTAGAACTAATTAGTCTTACAGCTTTGTAGGATAGTTGATATAGCGCTTTAGTTTTTCCTGAGCGTTTTCTAAATACTTCAATCCATCCGTCTCTTAGAAGATTATCAAATCTATTTATATTCCAGCTGAGTAGTTCATCAAACTCTTCAAACTTGTCTTTTGAAAAATAAGATTCTGAATATAAAAAGAATAATATATCCAGGTCGGCTTGTGTTAAATTATATTTTGCTTTGATGAAATATCTGATTACGCGCCAGTATTTCAAGTAGTCGTGATTGCGAATTGACATAAATTAAATTTTGTAACTTTGTCACAAAGATAAAAAAAGAGAACTCAATAGTACACAATGGCTAAAATAAGTAACCAAGAAGCATATCCTCTTATCAGTAGTTTATCAGGGAGTGACTATCTTATTCTGACAGATGCAGATTCTGACCCAATTGATAAACAAACCAAAACTGTAACTGTCGCTCAACTGGCTGCGTTTATCACTCAAGGTGGTTCTCCCTTTTGTGGGCCAGAGATTGTGCTTCAAAACGTGGGCACTTGTGGAAACCCTTACCATAGTAACGTATTTGTAAATAGCTTAAACTACGCAGACCAAGTAACCACTGATGGCACTACAGACCAGATAGGTATTTACAACAACACCAGAAAATCAACACACACACCAGGCGCAGCTGCGCCAAACGACTTCTTTTATGGTCAATATAACCAAATACAATACACAGGTTCTGACCCAGTAAACGAACTTTATGGAACTTACAGCCTGATGGAAACTACTGTAGGTGCAGATGTAGCTGTCGGAGCAGGCATACTTGGCACTCTTAGTGAAGCAGTTGTACGTCAAACAGGACAAAAATCAATTCAGAGAGCAGTAGGTGCAGTAAATAACACAAAAATAAGCAGTCAAGATTACTCAGGTATTATAAGT
>WTJX01000471.1 GCA_011524675.1 Cytophagales bacterium | reverse complement strand
GGATGAGCTTGCTTTCTTGACCGAAACACTTGGAGCAGAAACCATCAATGTATTCATTCAAAAGCTAGATAAGCCAGACAAAAGAACATTCGTAGGTAAAGGTAAATTGGAAGAAATGAGCCAATTTATCAAAGCCAAAGAGATAGACATTGTTATTTTTGACGATGAGCTTAGCCCTTCTCAGGTACGTAATTTGGAGAAAGAATTAAAAGTAAAGATCTATGATCGTAGCTTACTGATCTTAGATATCTTCTTGCAAAGGGCGCAGACAGCCCAAGCCAAAACACAAGTAGAGTTAGCAAGATCACAATATATGCTCCCACGCTTGACACGCCTATGGACTCACTTAGAAAGACAAAGAGGAGGAACCAGTACGCGTGGTGGTGCTGGAGAAAAAGAAATAGAAACAGATAAGCGTTTCATCAGAGATAAAATAGCCAAACTCAAAAAGAGGCTTGAAAAAATTGATAAACAACAAGCCACGCAACGCAAAGGGCGTGACACCATGGCAAGAGTAGCCCTTGTAGGCTATACCAATGTAGGGAAATCTACGATCATGAACCTCATCGCAAAGTCTGACATCTTCGCCGAAAACAAGCTTTTTGCTACCGTAGATTCCACCGTAAGAAAAGTAGTCTTAAAGCATATTCCTTTTTTACTTTCCGATACTGTAGGCTTCATCCGTAAGCTACCACACACCCTAGTAGAGTGCTTCAAATCTACCTTGGACGAAGTAAGAGAAGCCGATATTTTGATTCATGTCGTTGACATCTCCAACCCTGCGCACCAAGATCATATAGATGTAGTAAATAAAACGCTGAACGACATTGGAGCTGCCGAAAAACCTACTTTATTGGTATATAACAAAATAGATCAATACAGTCTTTCCGATGAAGCCAAGACTGCGGAAGAACAAGAAACGGCAGACTGGTTCAAAGACACCCATTACTCAAAAAAACCTCATGCGGTATATCTATCTGCTATCCAAAAAGAGAACATAGAAGAATTTAAGGAAAAGCTATATAATTTAGTATTAGCCAAGCACATGACCATTTACCCAAACTATATGATAGAAGACTATTCTTCATAACTTTTTTAATTAAAAGCCACTTTCGTGGAATGAAACCCTGCCCTTTCGAGTATCTAGTCATTAGTATCTGGTATTCTAATTGGACTATTAACTATTGACAATAGACATAGAGACTTAGGAACATAAAGACGTACAGGCGTAAGGACATAGAGACGTAAGGACGTAAAAACTCATTAATACCTACCTATAACCCTCACTAATGAAGGCTTTGCAAAAGATGGTTTTGCAAAGCCTTCTTGCACCTAACGAACCAACGCTTTCATTTCTTTGATGGTCTGTGTAGGGTTTTCTGCACCAAAGACAAAACTTCCTGCTACCAATACATCTGCCCCTGCATCCAATAATTGCTTTGCATTGGCGATAGATACCCCACCGTCTATTTCTATTTTGGTCTTGGCATTGTATTTTTCTATCAATGCTTTGGTATCTCTCACTTTGTCGTAGGTTTTTTCAATAAATTTTTGACCTCCAAAGCCTGGGTTTACTGACATTAAAACAACTAAGTCCACCATCTCTATGACGTATTCCAGTACGCTCACAGGTGTATGAGGATTTAAGGCTACGCCTGCTTTGCAGCCCAGGGAAGTAATTTGTTGTATGGTTCTGTGTAGGTGTGGGCAAGCCTCAGCATGTACACTGATGGTTTCTACACCATAACTTGCAAATTCTTCTATGTACTTTTCTGGCTCTAAAATCATTAAATGCACATCCATTGGCTTTTGAGCATGTGCTTGTATGGCTTTGAGTACAGGAAAACCAAAAGAAATATTAGGTACAAAGCGACCATCCATCACATCTATATGGAACCAGTCTGCTTCGCTTTTATTAATCATTTCTATATCTCTTTGTAAGTTACCAAAATCAGAGGCAAGAAGAGAAGGTGCTAAAATCATAAGTTATATATCTAAGTTGTTTATACAGCATAGCTCTACTCTACGATCATAAGCATTTTCTTCGCATGTTTGACTTCGTAAAGTAGAGATGGTAAAAGTAATAAAACTAGTTTATATAAGTAGTAAAGCCTTCTTTAAAGGCTCAAAAATTTGAGGATGCTCTTTTTAAACGATCGTTTATTGCCCTTCCAAGCCCTATCTCTGGCAGTGCTTGAGCTAATATTCTTGTATAGGTACTGCCATCTAACTGATGTAACAAAGGGAACAGTTTGGACGTGGCTTCTTTGAGGTCTTCGTTCGTAGAAAGGGAAAATTGCCTTTCTATAGCTATTTCTCTATTCTTTTTGCCAAATAACAAGAGGCAATCGTTATCTTTTATTTCATTAGGATCAATAGCACCTTCAAAAAACAAAAGTTCTTTTTTGGGTGAGTAGTGGTGCTTTAGCATACCTGATGTTTGAGGGCTTTTTTTACTCTTGTTTGCGAGTTTGACTTCGCTTTCGGTGAGTGCTTGTAGTTGTTCTATGGTTATCCCTCCCAGTCTATAGACTACAAGTGAACCATTCTCCTCTCCTACTATGGTAGATTCTATGCCTACTTGGCACATGCCTCCATCTAGCACATAGGGTACTTTATGCTGGAGTTGGTCAAATACGTGCTGTGCAGAAACGGGGCTGATGTAGCCGAAAGGATTGGCACTAGGTGCTGCCAGTGGGTAATTTATTTGTTTTAGTAATGCCTGTACTGTGGGATGACGAGGTATGCGTATGGCAACTAAGGGGCTTCCTGCTGTAACTATATCGGGAATATTGGCTTTCTTTTTTAATAAAAAGGTAAGCGGACCAGGGCAAAAATGATGTAAGAGAGGCACTAAAAGTGGCGGGATTTCTTCTACATAATCACCAATTTGGTCAATAGAAGCAAGATGTATAATTAATGGATTGAAGCTAGGTCTATCTTTGGCTTCAAATATTTTGCTTACTGCGTTTGGGTTTAGTGCGTTCGCTGCCAAGCCATAGACGGTTTCTGTAGGGATGCCCACGACCTCCCCTTGATCTAATAGCTGTTGCGCTTGTTGTATATCTTTTCCTACTTGCATCATTTTGTGCAAAATTAAACAAAGCTGTTGTTGAGACAACAATATTTTTTTATTTATTGCAGTTGGATCATGTTTGAAATAAATGTATCCGTTCGGTAAAATACTTGTATGCGTTCGGTTAAGCCCGTATTGAGCTTTAGCTTTTCTTTATTCTTCACTAAACACTTTTAGTGGTAAAAGCTTTTAGCCTTTAGCGATTAGCTTTTATTTTATTATAAAATGTAAGTAGTCGTCCAAAAACACTTATAGAAGGCTTTTCAAAACCATCTTTTGCACTTATTCGGCATTATACAAAAATTTAAAATCCTCATTTACAATCAGTAAACTGCGGTTTTAATTTTTTGAAAGCCTTGACTAAACACAAAACCTTAGTTATGCAAAGCCTTCTTATAGCATATAATTTTCTTTAAAATAGTCAACAATTTATGTACTATTGGTCATAGACATATTACTAAAAAGCTAACGGCTAATACCTAATAGCCAAAAGCTCATGCGAATAAAGACGTAGTTTACCGAATGCATACAAATACTCCAAAAAACAATAGACACATGCAAAAGTTTTTTTTTAGTCTCTTCCTTTTTTTTATAGTGAGTTATCATAGCGCATGGAGTCAAGTAGAAGTTCCTAAACGAGAGACACGTGGGTTATGGGTATCTACCATCCATAACCTTGACTGGCCTAGTTCTCGCTATGCTAGTCCAAAGGAGCAACAAGAAGAATTTGTACGCTTGGTTAACCTTGCTAGCTCCTGCCACATCAACACACTATACATACAGGTAAGAAACGCCTCTGATGCTTTTTATGAAAGTAGTATAGAGCCTTGGTCACAGTGGCTCACAGGCAAGCAAGGACAAGTGCCAAAGCCTTTTTGGGATCCTCTCGCCTTTATGCTAGAGGAATGCCACAAAAGAAACATAGAGTTACATGCATGGATCAACCCTTTTAGGGCGGTATCGCATACTGACTTTAGTAGTGTAAGCAAGCAACATATCAGTAAGAAAAAAAAGGAATGGTGTTTTCAATATGACAAGACGATCTATCTAGACCCTGGTATTCCTGAAGTGAGAGCTTATATCTGCGCTGTCGTAAAAGATATTACGGATAGATATGATATTGATGGCATTCACTTTGACGATTATTTTTACCCTAGTGAGACTGGTGGAAAGTTCATTGATGACAATAAGAGTTTTTTTAAGTATAACGAGCACGGGCTAAACAAAGAAGATTGGAGAAGAGAGAATATCAACCAACTCATAGACACGGTAAACCAAACTATAAAGGAGTGTAAATCATATGTAAAGTTTGGCATTAGTCCTATTGCCGTATGGCGACATGACCATAGAGATCCTATCTACGGGTCTGACACATATGGTGGACAGGCTGCTTATGATGACTTATATGCCGATGTGAGGTTGTGGTTGGAGAAAGGATGGATAGACTATGTGGCACCACAGCTATATCACCGAATAGGGCATAAACTTGCGGACTTTAGTACATTGGAAAAGTGGTGGACAGCAAACGCTTTTGGGAAACATGTATATACTGGTCATGCGCTCTACAAATTGGCAAAAGGTGAAGAGCAAGGGTGGGATAGCCCAAAAGAGCTTATAGATCAAATAAAAATAAATAGGAATAATGATAAAACTACTGGCATCTCTCTTTATAGGGCATTGAGCTATAGTATCAACCCTTGGAACATTCAAGATAGTTTGAGGCAAACGTACTTTAAGTACCCTTCTCTCCCTGCTCCTATGCCTTGGCTAGACTCTATTCCTCCTAATGCTCCTGACGCACTAAGAACAACTATTGAAGACACTTTTGTAAGCTTACTATGGTCTGCGCCTCACAAAGCCAAAGACGGAGACGAAGCCTACCAATATATTGTTTATAAGTTCCCTGCTCAAACTGCAATAGACTTTGATGATCCTAAGTACATTTTAACGATTACCAAGCAGACGGGTTATTTAGACCGCTTTATTGAAAACAAAAACTGCTTTTATGTTATTAGAGCATTGGACAGACTTCACAATGAAAGCTTGGGCTTTTTGGGTTATCATTATAACCCAAAAAATTAACCTCCTGCTTTTTTTGCCTGGTAGCCATCTTCCTGTAAAATGGCTATGATTTTGTCTCTATGATCTCCCTGTATGATGATCTCTCCATTCTTGGCAGAGCCTCCAACCCCACAGCTAGATTTTAGCTTTTTTGCCAATGCTTTGAGGTCTTCTTCTGTACCTTCAAAGCCTTTTACTACTGATGCGGCTTTGTTCCCTTTATACCTTTCTAGGTGTACTTTGAGCTTTTGTAAGTTATTGGCTAGTGTGGGTTGATCTTGGTTTTCGTCATAATCGTAGGAGTAGTCTTCATTAGTAGAGTAAACTACTCCTGTTCTATTTTTTTTGTTTTTGTTCATATTAGAGAGATTTTACACGTTCCATAAGCCTAGCTTTATAACTATTGCTTATTGGAATAATTTTTTTGTTTACTTGTAAGTTGGTGAGATCTATGTTTTTGATCTGATCTAAACGTACAATATAAGACCTGTGTACTCTTATAAAATCTTTGGCGGGCAATTTGTCGTACATTGCCTTCATAGTAGAGTAAACTACATAGTATTTTTCGGGGGTGTGTAGTTTCACATAATCACCATAGGCTTCTACCCAAAGTATATCTTTCAAATTAAAGTTGACGAGTAAAGAGTCCACTTTAATAAAAACATTGTTAGGGTTTTCTGTTTCTATAAGTTGTTTTGATTTTTTCTGTATTCCTTTTTGTGCTTTTAATACTGCCTTTAAGAACCTAGCGTAGTCGTCTATTGGCTTCAATAGATAATCTGTTACTTCATATTCAAAAGCTTCTACAGCATAAGACTCTTTGGAGCTAATAAGAATAATCTGTGGGTGGGTGTCAAATGTTTTTAATAGGTCTAACCCAGTCATTTCTGGCATTTCAATATCTAAAAAAATGATATCTACCTGCTCTTGGGACAACACTGATGCCCCTTCCAAGGAACTACTGTATAATCCTTTCAACTCTAAAAAGCTAGTTTTATTGATGAGTGTCTCTACAATTTTTAATGACATTTCATCATCATCAATTACAATACAAGATAATTTCCTTTCCATTTTATATTATTTTAGGTCTCTCAATTCGTTGTTTATTTGTTCATTCACTTTAGAAAAATAGCTTCCTGTAAGATATACTATTCTTTCGCACAATTCATAGTCTGGCTTACTACCTATCTCATGTTCAAGCTTTTCCATAAGTCCTACTACCTTATTCATGCCAAGATAGCTAAAATTAGGTTTAATTTTATGAATAGCTGCGCCCATGGCTTGCCAATCTCTCTTTTTTAGACTGATTCTAATAATATTAAGCACTTCGGGTATTTTGCTTTGAAATGTCTTTACGATTTCTACAAACTTATCTGTATCACCATCAGATATACTTCTCACAAAATCTAAGTTAACCTCATTCTGAACAATGATTTCTTTTTCTCTTTTCCCCCCTTCACTTTCTATCCACAATAATTGCTTCTCTGATAATGGTTTTAAAAATATCTCATCTACTCCATTCTGTTTTAGACTATTGATCTTCGCAGATGATAGTCCTGCGGTGAGGATATAAACGGGCAATTGATTAATGAAAGGGTCGTAATGATTCCTTACATAAAACAATATATCTTCACCATTAAAGTCATCCAGATTATAATCTAGCAGCATAAAGTCAAAGCTCTGCTTATCCAATAAAGAAAAGATAGATTTGGCGTGTTTGGAGGTTACTACATCAAAACCACTTTTAATCAAAAGTTGTTCTGCTATTTTTAAGTTGAGGTCGTCATCTTCCACCAAGAGCACTTTTTTTCTTACTGAATTATTCGTTGACAGTGTTTTGTTCTTATTTTCTTCTAGTAGAGATGACTCACTTTTTTCTGCCTCTTGGTATACAAGTTCAATGACTATATCTGTTCCTTTTCCTTTTTGACTTTCAATAGAGAGTTTTCCTTGGTGCAGGCTAACTAACTGTTTTACAATGGAAAGCCCTAAACCCGTACCTCCGTACTTTTCGGTTGTATCTCCGTTTTCTTGTGTAAACGGTTTGAGAATAGTATCTATTTTATCATTATCTATCCCTATGCCTGTGTCTGAAATCAAAAACTTAAGATGGGCAGCATTTTTTTGTTGTTCTATTACGCTGATTCTAAGCGACACTCCCCCTCTTTCTGTGAAGCGAATAGCGTTACCTATAGTATTGAACAAAATCTGAGATAACCTTATGGGATCACCATATACTATTTCAGAAATACCTTTGGCGACATGTGAGGTTAAGGATATGCCTTTTTCGTTTACCAAGGGTTCAAAAGAACAAATGACTTGTTTTACTATTTTTTTTAGGTCAAAGTTTTTTTTCTGTAATTGTAGCTCCCCTGCTTCTATTTTGGAAAGGTCTAGTACATCATTGACGATGGATAGCAAGTGGTTGGAAGTGGCCTTGATGGTGTCTAAATAGGTTTGATTTTTTTCGTTTTGCACAAGTGTAAGCATTTGCGTCAAGCCCAAAATACCGCTTATTGGGGTTCTTAACTCATGACTTACTTTTGCAAAAAACTCTGTTTTGAAGCTTTGCAATCTTTTTAACTCTTCATTCTGAAACGCTAAAAACTCTGTTTTAAGCTTGCTTACTTTTTGCTGAGAATGTAATAATTCTTCACTGATGGAGGCGACATTTCTTTCTTGCTGTATATGAATTAAATCTTCGTATAACTCTGTCAAATCATGCAAAAACCAGTGTATAAAATTATCTTTTCTATGAAATACTAAGTCAAAATAACCTTTTACGCCTAGTATATCCATTTTGATACATGGATACTTCAGTGTTTCTTCATGAGTGGTATTACTTAATGTAGTGGATAGGCTTTCTAGGAAGGGTATTTCACTATATACATTATATGCTAAGGGAATTTCAAACAGTGTGCCGCACGTATTGATGACATCTCCATCGATACCGAAAAGGACAAACTGTGTAGTTTTATCAAAATAAGATGCTTTTAGTTTACTATAGTCCATAACTTATTTAGCTATTCAAAATTAGTTCAGCCAAACAAGAAAACGATTCTTCTACATTTTCACCTGTTTTAGCACTAGTATAAAATACATGCTCAAATTTAATATCTTTTTTTATTTCGTCGAGTTGACTTTCGTCGAACAAATCTTTTTTATTGGCAACCAATACAATAGGAACGCCTGCCATCTCTTTTTTTAGCGCTGCTATTTCCTCTTCTACGGCTTCTTTGGTACTCACCCTGCTAAGATCAAATACATAAAGTATTCCTGCGCTTCCGATTTTATAATTTGTCTTTACTTTGGTCTGAGTTTTCTCCCCAGCTATATCCCAAATAATCATGGAAAGGCTTCCAGAGGGAGTGTCAACATTTTTTTTCTCTACATTGACACCTATGGTCGTGAGGTAGTCCTCAGAAAACTTGCTATGAACAAACCTATTGGTCAAAGAAGTCTTGCCCACACCATACCTACCCAAAAGAATGACTTTTTTACTTAGCATAATAAATTTTATTCAAAATATTCTTCTATTTCATCAGAGAGGATATTCTCTTCAAGAGATTCGGTCTTATCATGAATATATTGTGTAGATATTCTCTCTCCAAATCTCAACACTTGACTGTCTAGCTTGGTCATGAAGGCTTCATTGACGATGCCTGATGTTACTATAGCGAAGTAATATCCACCAAGATTTTTTATAATGATTTGATTTGTTTCGTATGCTATAGAGGCTACGTCTTGTTTTTTTTCTTGATCGAAGGCATCTGCCATAAATGATTTGATGGCAGTAAGCATACCTGCTATCATATCTTGATCTAAGGTTTTATTTTTGGAATAACTTCCTAGTAATAGACCTGAATCTTGCTGTATGATAAAGACTTCTTCTATGGTGGGTGCTTGTGTAGATGTGAGTACTTCTTCGCTCATACTGGTACCTGCTATCCAATGTTTTAGTCTCGCAAGTATGCCTTCCCAAGAAAACATTTCAGACATCTTTTGATCTATTTTTTCGGTAATGAGTTTTATCTCACTAGCGATATATTTTTTTATCATCTGCCCTATGATGGGGTATAGCGCATTTACTACATCATCCCTAGACTCTTCTATCTGTATTTTTAGGGCTGAGGAAAGTGTAGGACCAAACAGCTCCGTAAAGTTTTTTTTCAAGTAATTGATACGGTCATTTAACACGACATCAGAATTGATTTTCAAATCAATATTACTATCCAATTCTTTGGTTATGTCCTGTACTTTTTTATCAAAGGTGTCTTGATCTATACCTTTTTCTTCCAAAAAAGTATATACTTGTTTCAAGTCTGTAAATTCCTTTGATTCCATTCGTCGGGGGCTTGTGGATGATGGGAAGTACTTATTATTTTACTCCATTGACTACGTTCTGAAACAACTCAACAAATACTTTTTTATCAAGCTTATTTTCATCAAGTTTTTCTACGGCTTTCAAGGTATCTTCTTTGAGCTTAGCTAGTTGCTCATCAAAACTTTTTTGCTGATCAGTAAGTTTTGTGTTGAATAGTTCTTCTAGCTTGTTGATTTGAGACTCTAAACTGTCTTTTAACTTGTTTATCTCTGAATCTACTTTATTGAACTCAGCATTATACTCTTTTATCTGCTCTCCAAAGATGATCTCTTTGATCGCGTCTAATTTAGAATCTAGTGGTGGTGTTTTTTCTTGAGATGTTTCCATGCTGTTTCTTATTTATTTTCTTGAAATGATATAAGCTTTTTTGTTTGAAGCAAAAGAAGATTATATCACTTCTTCATCAAGGCTTTTAGACTTGATTCGTTTACTTCTCCACTTGGGTAAAGATTATTTTTTTCTTGAAAGTCCTTAAGGGCAGTTTCAGTTTCGTTTTTAAACTCACCATCCAGGGGTATATCATAGCCAAAGCTTTTCAATTTATTTTGTAATAACCATGTAGCTTTCCCTGAGTCTCCAAATTTAGCACTTAACATCTCATATGATTCCTCAAAATGCCACTTGGGTTTTCCTTCTTCTACTATTTGTTTGATCTGTATATTAGTAAAGCCTTCTTCTTTTAATGAATATGATAGACTAAGTTTTCCTTTGATATATGCTATTTTGGACTTTAGTAGGTTGAATTGTGTACCGTAAGTAACACTTTTTTCATTATCATTATCTATATAAAGCACATTGATACCGTGGTTGTACCATGTTCTTCTTACAAAAGACTCAAGCTCTTGTATATCACTAAAATAAGTAGAAACTAAAGACTGATCGTAATAATTAACATCTATATGCTCTAAATCAGCGTACTGATATATGGGAGCATTGATTTTATGGTACTTCATGAAGGTAGAAAATGCTATGATTCCCAAAAAAATCACAATTGCTATGGGGATTATCTTTTTCATATATCTATCAAAAACCGTTGGCAAATATACTATTTTTCATAAACTTCAAAGAACACATACTAAATTTAATCTTGAAATATTTCTAATCAAACGAAATAATAAAAAGCCCTAAAGATATAATTGGTTTAAAGGATAAAACTTTATTTATTTGCACTCAGGTAAACTAAACTTAATTATAAGATGAGAAAAACAGCTTTATTCATTGCAGCATTGATATTTGTTGCAATATCTCATGCCCAAGATTGTGGGAGTGTTATATGGAAAAAAAATGGTAAGACTACAAGTGTTACTACCTCAAACGGTGTAGGTGTAGTAACCAAAGACTATTTCGACAGTGATTGTGCAGGGAAAGCAGCACCAGCATCTGCTCCGATAGTAGAAGAAAAAAAAGATACGGACAATGATGGTATCATAGATTCAGAAGACAATTGTCCTACAGTAGCAGGTACTAAGGAAAACAATGGTTGCCCTAAGAAAGAAGAAGCTCCTGTAGATACGGACAATGATGGTGTAGTAGATGCTTCTGACAACTGCCCTAATACTCCTTCTGGTGTTGCGGTAGATGCAAAAGGTTGTGCCAAAGACTCAGACGGTGATGGTGTAGCAGACTACAAAGACAAATGCCCTGGTACTAGTGGTATTGCTTCTTTGGGTGGCTGCCCTGATAGCGATGGTGATGGTGTAACAGATAAAAAAGACAAATGTCCTTCTGTAAAAGGTATTGCTTCATTGGGCGGTTGTCCTGATAGTGATGGTGATGGTATCATAGACTCTAAAGACAAGTGCCCTAAAGAATTTGGTGTAGCTTCGCAAAATGGATGCCCAGAACCTACAGAAGAAGAAACAAAAGTATTTAATGATGCCTTAGAGGGTGTGAAGTTTTATTCTGGAAAAGATGTAATGACAAGTAACTCTAAAGTATTAATAGAAAAGGTATATGGAGTACTAGATGCTCATCCAGAAATGCAATTGAAAATCAGTGGATATACTGACAGTGCAGGAAAGGAAGAATCTAACCTTATTTTATCTCAAAAAAGAGCAAAGGCAGTGTATGATTATCTCGTAGAAAAAGGTATAGATCCTAACAGACTATCTCACGAAGGTCATGGGGAAGAAAACCCAATAGCTGATAACGCTACCAGTGCAGGAAGAGCAAAAAATAGAAGAGTAGAATTTACTCCTTTTTACTAAAAAGAAAGACTTAAGAACAGGGATTCCGGGTTTAAAAATAAAAAGTCAAAAAACAATACGTTTTGAGGGAAGGCTTCCTTCATTTTTC
>WTJX01000181.1 GCA_011524675.1 Cytophagales bacterium | reverse complement strand
AGTAATGAAAAAATGAATGGGAGACAATTTACGATTGGACGATTGACTATTTACGGTTTTAACACCAATATTTAAGACACAAGACATTAGACCTTTAAAACATAGAGACCTATGGACTTATAGGCATAGAGACGTACAGACATAAAGACGTTCGCAGATGGATTTTATTCCACGAAAGTGGCATCTTCTAATGAAGAATTAAGAATGTATAATGAATAATTGCGTTTTGTACGGCTTGGTGGTATGTGCCTTTAAAGAATTAAAAAATTAAGAAAATGAAAAAATGAAGGGTTTTTATTTACGATTGACGAATTGACTATTTAGGATTCAAGAATCAAGATTTAAGACAAAAGACATTAGACCTTTAAAACTTAGAGACTTATGGACTTATAGGCATAGAGACGTACAGACATAAAGACGTTCGCAGATGGATTTTATTCCACGAAAGTGGCATCTTCTAATGAAGAATTAAGAATGTATAATGAATAATTGCGTTTTGTACGGCTTGGTGGTATGTGCCTTTAAAGAATTAAAAAATTAAGAAAATGAAAAAATGAAGGGTTTTTATTTACGATTGACGAATTGACTATTTAGGATTCAAGAATCAAGATTTAAGACAAAAGACATTAGACCTTTAAAACTTAGAGACTTATGGACTTATAGGCATAGAGACGTACAGACATAAAGACGTAAGGGCGTAGAGACCTAAGGACGTGAAAGACACACTAAATCCGTTAGTCATCGCGAGAGTAGCGACGCGATCCAGAATGATAAGCTAGACTTTTTCATAGCTTCACATCTATGGTTTAGCCTACTAGCTTTGGTATCATGATTTTTTTAAGGTGCAGTCCGTTCTTCTGAATTCCTTCACTGCGTTCGGAATGACTCACGCTGTTTTGTTCTACTGTACTTGTAAAGTCGCTCACGCTATTTGAACAGTGAGCTATAAGTTTTTTTTGGAGTAAGGCAAAAGAACGTTAAACTCAAAGCTCATAACTTATTGCTCAAAACCTTCTAGCAATACAATTTTCTACTCTACACTACTATAGATCACCTCATGAGAAGCTTTGTTTTTTATTTTGATAAGCAACTCAAATTCATCAGGTATCTTTTCCTCAAATAAACCTATGATATCTTGTTGAAGGTTGGAATCAAACAAATGGCTAAAAACATAGTCTCTCGCAAAGTCATTACTAACCAATAAAAATAGGATGCTTTTGTCATTAGGAGCGATTACTTTCTTTAATAAAAAATATTGGGACACATTACGTTTACCTTGCTGATAGAAATGGATAGGAGTACTATCAGGCATTATAAAGTGAGAGATATAAATAGGGGTATTCATATCACCTGTTTGGAATTTGCATCTAGAATCTTCAAAATAGACTGTGAAATCATAAAGGTCTCCTGATTCCATCTTACTAATAAACAAGCTGTTATTTTTTATTTTGAAGGCATTGTCTACAGCTGTAGACTCCTTGATAAAAGACTCTTGCCCCCATTGCCACCATTCTTTGAGTAGTTCTGTTGCCAGTAGTATATTAGGCATATCTACATGTCTGAATTTATCTGCTATATTGATGATTTGTCTTTCTTTGTGGGTTTCTTCTAGTTTTTTAAACTTAGATTTCTGTGAAGGAAGCGCAACATCTGAGTCAAAAATAAAACGATACCTCTCAAGATCGGTATCATATTCTCTGTAAAAACCTCTACTCCCGACAACAATAGTTAAAGGACTATCTTTGCTTAAGAACAAAGAGACGACAGAACTTAGCTTATCTCCTTTTTTTTGTGTGATAACATAAGAGAAAACGAGACATATCATGCTTATCACGACAAGCAATACTGATATCATAAAAAAAGAACGAGGTCTTTTGCTTGTCGTTTGTATGGGGATAGCTGTTGTATTATTTTTTTTGTTACGGTGAGATAATAAAAGTCTATAAGCACCTTTTGGGATAGAGATCTTGTATTCTTCTTCTTTTCCTTCTGTAAGGTAAAACAAATCTAAGTCTTTGCGTAGATTCATTACCTTGGTACGGATAAAGGCATCTTGTACGCTAGTGTTTGCCCCATCACTTTTGCCTAGCAGGTCTATGGCAAGCGTAGTAGATTTGATATTTTTTCCTTCCTCTTCTGCCTTAGCTAGATATTCTAAGATTTTGATTTGCAGGTCTTGATTAGAAAACTTCTCTGATTGTTTCAAACGATCAATCGCATCAAATTTAGAAAAAGAGCTTTGCATTTTATACGTTATTTTACTTTCGCCAAAACTAAAGATAATGTCATAGTCATCAAATTATTTGGCTAAGGATTTTAACGTAATTATTCACAAAAAAGCACCTCTAATCTCATGAATGGATCATTAAACCATTCTTATAGTCCTGTAAAAACGCTTGTAACACACAGGTAAAAGCATGTAAATACTTCTGTTGGCTTCAAGAAAAAAGTTACTTGAGATCATGCTTCAAGAAATGAAGCGCTTATTTTTTAATTATATAAAACCAATTACATTATGAAAAAGTATATATACATTGTCTTTATTTTACTATCAATCAATAGTGCGATACATGCCCAAATCGTTTTAAATGGGCTTCTTGAAAATTCAGATACTTGGGTTGAGACAGGAGAAGCAACGGACTATTTTGTTACGAATACGGCTACTGTAGATCAGTATTTTCAATTTAACACATCAGAAATAGGAGACTCTGTATGGTGGGATTTTACAACTACGCCAGGGATTATGGCAGACAGTGTTGTTACGCTCAGTACTCAGGGTATTCGTCCTAGCCATTCAGTATATAATTATTTTAATGGAGTATCTGTTACCTATGAGTGGTACATCCTAAGGCTCACGGGAGAAAATGCTGGTGAGTTATTAGCAGGTCCTTTCAGTGAAACGGTAGAAGACTTATCTAGTAGTGCAGGATATACGGATGCTGAATTAGGTGCTGCAAGAACAGAAGTCAATGAAATAGAAATTTCGAGTACAAACCAAATCAGAATAGTTGCCAAAGTCACTGGTGTTCGTCGTGCGGGTACACGAAGACTACGTTTTAATCATTGGGTGTTTAACCCTTCTGTAATCACTGATGCGCAGCATGATAAACTTACGTATAAAGAAAACTTCATTACACTACAACCGAACCCTTCGGTGGATAACTATAGTATCATAGATTTATCTCTTTTTTCGAGCGATAAGGTTACTATCCAACTCATTAGTATGAATGGTGAACTACTGTTTGAGACGGAGACTACAGATAGTGCTTTTGAACTGAAAACTGAAGGCTATGACAAAGGACTTTATTTTGTGAATGTAAGTGGTTCTTCTTATTATACGACATCAAAAATATTTATCGACTGATAAAGTGCTATAGGAGATAAAAAGTAACCAAAAATCAAGCCTGTGGAGATTCCTTATCCAGTAAATAAGTCAAAAAT
>WTJX01000728.1 GCA_011524675.1 Cytophagales bacterium | reverse complement strand
CAGACTTTTGTAAAAACCCGAATAATCGAATTTTAATGTAAACTAGCTTCTTATTTACTATATATAACCCTATTTAAAATTAGTCAAAAACTTATGGTCTATTGACCATAGACTATGGACTCATAACTAAAAAAAGCTCATGAGAATGAAGACGTAGTTTACCGAATACATACGGTTTTGGCAGAATAAATTTAACTAGCTTAACGAGAAGCTTTGTAATTAAGAGGACATTTACTTACTTTTGCGCCTCATATTATTTTTGATTATGGATTGGAAAGAAATAGCTGCTGTATCTGGCAAAAGTGGATTGTTCAACGTTGTGAAACCAACAAGAGCTGGATTCATCCTTGAGTCTATAGATGAGGAGAAAAAAAGATTTATTGCAGGACCAAATACGCGTGTATCTGTGTTGCATGAGATTTCTATCTATACAGAAGAAGATTCAATTGCGTTGTCTGATGTAATGATTAAAATCAAGAAAGATAAGGGTGAAGTTGCTATAGACCCTAAAAAAGCGGACGGAGCTGAATTAATGCAGTTTTTAAAATCTGTAGTTCCAGACTACGATGAAGAAAAAGTCTATGCTTCTGATGTAAAGAAACTAATCAATTGGTACGGGATCATAGATAAGAATTATCCCGATTTACTTAATGAAGTAGAAGAAGAAAGCGCAATAGAAGATGCTACTGTAGTAGAAGAAACTACCGAAGCCGCTAGCACTGAGGAGAAAGCTCCTACAGAAGAGTAAGCCTCTTTTAATTAAAGAAGTTAGATTTTTTTGCGATTGAGTCAATAAACTCACATGATATTTTTATATGAAAAGGTTCAATAGATGCCATCTGTTGAGCCTTTTTTATTTTTTACCCTTCCATTAAACTTCTCTTTTTGCATCATTGCGGTAAAGCAGGTGCTATGTTTAAGGTTTTCTTGATTTTTCACTAAACGCTTTTCGTAGCTTAAGCTATTAGCCATTTTCGGTTAGCATTTCTTTTATTAAACTAAGTATTTTTGTTCGCCTACTTAGTTTTTTTATTTATTCTTTAAATTTCATAGTTATATTTGTACGTTTTGCTGTATAGCGTTATTCAGTGAAAAGCAATAAGCTGCATTGAAATCACGCTAAACTTGGTATAAGCCGTTTCTTGATAGACTAAAAAAAAAACATGAACATACTTGTGTTAGGTAGTGGGGGCAGAGAGCATACCCTCAGTTGGAAAATTAAGCAAAGTCCTTTGTGCGATAAGCTCTTCGTCGCCCCTGGGAATGCAGGAACAAAAGCCTTAGCGACGAATGTACCTTTAGCTGCTACTGACTTTGAAGGAGTTTCTGATTTTGTTACTCAAAACAATATTGAGTTGGTTGTCGTTGGTCCAGAAGAGCCTTTGGTAAAAGGTATTTCAGATTTTTTAAATGAAAAGCATCCAAATTTACATATTATAGGGCCTTCAAAACAAGGTGCTCAACTAGAGGGAAGTAAAGACTTTTCTAAGCGTTTTATGCAACGTCATGGCATACCTACTGCCGCTTATAGTACATTTACCAACCAGCAATTAGACGAAGGGCTTGCCTATTTAGAGACCATTAATGCGCCTTATGTACTAAAAGCCGATGGCTTAGCCGCAGGAAAAGGAGTGATTATTACCTCTGATTTGGCAGAAGCCAAAGAAACCTTGATAGACATGCTCGCCAATGCAAAGTTTGGCGACGCTAGCGCCCAAGTAGTGATAGAAGAGTTTTTGGACGGTATCGAATTATCTGTATTTGTACTTACCAACGGAAAAGAGTATTTCTTGCTTCCTGAAGCTAAAGACTATAAGCGTATTGGCGAAAACGATCAAGGACCCAATACTGGAGGTATGGGGGCTGTAACACCAGTACCTTTTGCAGACCAGGACTTTATGCAAAAAATAAAGACGCAAATTATTGCTCCTACAATCAACGGATTAGCAGAAGAAAAAATATCATTCAATGGCTTTATCTTTTTTGGTTTGATCAAAGTAGGTAATGAGCCTAAAGTAATAGAGTATAACGTACGAATGGGAGATCCGGAGACACAGGCTGTTATCCCTCGTCTCGAAAGTGACCTTGTAGAAATGATGCTTGCATGCTGCAAAGACGAGATATCTTCATTGCCCATTTCATTCAAAGATAAAGTAGCTACAGCAGTAGTATTGGTTTCTGGTGGGTACCCCGCAGCTTATGAAAAGGGAAAAGTTATTTCAAATATCCCTACAGATACCCCTGAAAGTATCGTGTTTCATGCAGGTACAAAGTATGAAGACACAGCCGTTGTTACCAATGGTGGTAGAGTACTTGCCGTTACTTCTTTTGGTGATACTATCGAAGAAGCTCTGGCTAAGTCAAATGAAGGTGCCGCAGTTATCGAGTGGGAAGGTAAAAATTACCGTAAAGATATAGGTAAAGATTTATTACAATTTTCAAACCTTTCTTAGCACATTATGGGGTGTAGTACATGTAGTAGTGCTGCTGGCTGTGGCAAAAAGGATAAAAGCGGCTGCGGAAGTAGCTGTAATAAGAAGTCAGTAACCAACTGGCTTAGTGATTATGCTATGCCTACTACACCCTATCAGATTGTCGAGGTCAAATTTAAAGCAGGGAGAAAAGATTATTTTTTAAACTCTTCTTCATTATCCCTCACTACAGGAGACTATGTAGTCATAGAAGAACAAAAAGGTAGCTACCATTTGGGGAGCGTTTCTCTTCAAGGCGAACTAGTGAGGTTACAGCTAAAAAAGAAAAATATAGACCAGAAAGAAGTTACTTCTTCTATTGTTCGTATAGCTACTGAAAAAGACCTTAGCAAGTTCAAAAAAAGTCAAGACAACGAATTATCTATTCTTTACAAAGGACGTACAATAGTTCAAGAATTAGGCTTGAATATGAAGCTTTCCGATGTAGAGATACAAGCAGATGGAGGGAAAATAACGTTTTATTATTCTGCTGACAAACGCGTAGATTTTAGAAAGCTTATCAAGTGTTATGCAAGTGAGTTTTCTGCCCGTATAGAAATGAAACAAATCAGCTTACGGCAAGAGGCGGCTCGTCTTGGAGGGATAGGCTCTTGTGGTAGAGAACTTTGTTGCTCTACATGGATTCATGATTTCAAAAAAGTAAACACCAATGCAGCAAGATACCAACAACTGTCTCTTAACCAATCTAAGTTGTCTGGGCAGTGCGGGCGCTTAAAATGTTGCTTGAATTATGAACTAGATACCTATGTGAAAGCAATGAAAGATATTCCTAAGTTGAAAGGGAAACTTCAAACTTCCTTAGGAGATGCTCGATTAGAAAAAACAGATATCTTTCAAAAAAAAATGACTTTCTCTATCAAAGGAGAACCAGAATTCATTCCCCTTCCTACTACTACAGTCAATCATATTTTGAAACTCAATAAAAAAGGAATAAAACCGTTTTCATTAAC
>WTJX01000008.1 GCA_011524675.1 Cytophagales bacterium | reverse complement strand
CGAATACTTTCTTCTAAATTTCCTAATAGATCCCCTCCTTTGTTAAACAAAGTATTGGAGTGTCCTTTAATTTTTTTACTTACCAAAGAAGTTAGTAGTGCCGAGGAAGGAATTAATACAAACATGATTAGACTTAACTTCCAACTAACCTTAAACATAATAATCAAAGTGAAAATAATATTCAATGGCTCTCGAATAAAAGTAATCACCAAACTCAAGTAGGTTTGATTCACATTAGCTATATCGCCAGTAGCACGAGCAATGAGATCTCCTTTTTTGTTTTCTGAAAAGAAAGCGATTGGTAATGAAATGATTTTACGATACATTTCATTACGCAAATCTTTAAGAATATTATCTTTCAAAAAAGACATAGTTATATTTCCTAAGTATCCGAAGATATTTTTGAGAAAGAAAATAAATACCACAGCTATAATTAGATACGTAAGGGTACGCTCTGCTCCAAAAGTATCATTAGTATAAGTGACATAATAATTCAATAAATTATTTAAGTAGTCTTTGGATAACGAATCGATACCCGGATAAGTTGGTTTTGCGTAGACTTTTTCGGTATCTCCAAAAAGTACATCAAGCATTGGCATAAGTACTACAAAAGATAGCGTGGTAAAAAGGGCATATAAAATATTAAAAAAAATGGCTGTAAATCCTTGCACCTTGTAAGGCAATGCGTACGCCAAAAAACGTTTAAAATTATTCATTCTTCAATTCACTATAGAGTCACAAAGATAGTATTAAGTATTGAAATGAGACTACGCCTGTACTATAGAAGTACGAAACAATTGACATAGCTGTACTAAAAAACAAATTCTAAATCCATATTATTATCACCTTGCAAAACAGGAGGCTGAACGTGTAGTGTCTTTTGGTCAATACACTTTTCGTAATATTTCAGATAATCTAAGGCCATACGTCGGCTATTAAACTGGTCTGCAGCGTATTCATGGCAACGCTTTCGGTCAAAACAATCTACTGCTTTCATATTTTCCACCAGATCCTCAAGATGATTACTTAAAAATCCTACTTCCTCAGTTATCAACTCTGGTAAAGAGCCATGAGTAGTTCCAAAGACTGGAGTACCCAAATACAAACTTTCGATAATTGCCAAGCCAAAAGGCTCATTCCAAATAACAGGAAACAATAAACCCTTTGAATTTTTTATCAACTGATTTTTATATTCACCTCCTACTTTTCCTTCAAAACGAGTAGCTGTAGATAACAAATCTGCAAGTCCTAACTTGCTTTTAAACCGATTTCCTCCAAGTACTTTGAGCTGTCCACCCGGTACTTTTTTTATAGTCGCAATAGCACCTTTAAGGTTTTTGACTGACCATCGTGCCTTCGCTAAAAAGTGAAAATATGAATTATCGTACTTCAAGTTTGGACTGCCGTAATCATTAAAGTCTAAACCGTTATAGACAAAATTTGATGATCCATAAAGTGCCGCGTGTTTTTTAGAAATAAAAATCGTATTCCTATCCAAAGGAGCTTTATGAAAAATATTACCATGTAAAGTCATCACATAAGGTATATTTAGTGCTTGAGGATTTCTAGGAAAACAGTGAAAATGAATGATATCATAAGTATCTTGTAACTGTAATGCGATATCTTTTTCGTGATCATACACCAACACCTGATCTACAAAATCACAATGTGTCCCCGCATACGCCATAAGTGCAACATAATGTCCTAACTGCTTTAATTCTTTTGCCAAATACCAAATCACACGCTGCGTACCACCATACTTTAATACTGGCAACTTACTATTTACTACTAATAATATTTTCATAAATTTATTGATATTTTGTCTAAAATAGTATTAAAGGCTTTTAACTGGTGACTATACTCCCATTTTTCTAATCTAAAGAAGTTAGTGTTCTGTATATCTTGTGTAAGTAAAAGTGTTAAGGAACTCACTTTCTCAGAATCATAAAAGAGACTCGTATCTTGAAAGTCTTCAATATCCTGAAAAGCTTTATCCATAAGCAATAGTTTCTGGTAACCAAAAGCTAAATTGAATGCTCCTGAAATCTTACCCGTCTTGAAATCTGCGAAGTTACCCGTATTTCTATGAATAAGCGGTAATATAAAGTCGGCTTTTTTTATATACTCCATAAATATCGATTTTTCGATAAAATCAGAAAAATAGACGATTTGTTCCGTATTAAAGTGTGTAAGCAACTTAACAAATAAATTATGTTGATCGGGATGATGAGCCACTCCTAAAAAGATAATGTTATAATTTTCTGGAAGTACTAATTTTTTCAAAAAATTATAATCTCTTTTATTAACATCAATACCTCCTGGCACAACGATCCACTTTTCTTCTGAAGGCTTATGTAGTTTTTCCTTAAGCTGAATATCTGGATAGAAAATACTATACAAACTTTCGAAGTGCACTTCTGGAACCTTAATCTTTGCATGATCAAGAATATAATCACTCAGCACAAAACAAACATCGATACGCTTATTGATATTCAGCTGACGCTTTTGACGACGATACAAATTCTGTACGTTGTGTAAAGTTCCCAAAACTTGAGTAGGTCTTAAAAAGGGTAATGCTAAAAACTTTAACACGGTATTACGCTCTGCTGTATTCAGATAAACCGTATCAATACCCAACTGCAAAAACTGATAACGCAAACTAAGCCACACCTGAACATAACGTCGTAATTTTGTTGACAAATCCATATAATGCATCGGAACTCGCAAAGACTGTAAATGACGTACCCTAGGCTTGATTTTAGCATTCAAAAAAAGATGTACCTCATAGCCTGAGTCCTGGAACAGACGCACTAAAGTATATAGACACTCATGATGAGATTCTTGAAATTCAAGGATAGCAACTCTTTTTGACACTAAATATGGATTTATTAAAAGACAACACAAATATACAACTTCGAATTTAAGATCTCCGATTTACACATACAAAGCCATCAATCACAGCTCTGAATTTGTTAACCCAATCACAAAGCCCTAAATTTGCAGTTGCATTTAATTTTAAACGTAAGTCATGCCCAATCTTAATTACAAAGAAGCTTTATCTCACCGTATATTTTCATTTATTCGCAAAGCTAGTGATGAGCTAGAAGTAGAAAGTTATGTTATTGGTGGGTTTGTCCGTGACTACTTTTTAAAACGTGGCACAGCTAAAGATATAGATGTAGTAGCAGTAGGTAGTGGTATTGAACTTGCTGAAAAAGTAGCTTCATTACTCCCCAATAAACCTAAAGTAAAGGTATTTAAAACCTATGGAACTGCTATGCTTCGTTTTCAAGATATTGAGATTGAGTTCGTAGGAGCTCGTAAAGAATCTTACACTGAGGATAGTCGTAACCCTAAAGTTGAAAATGGCAGCTTACAAGACGACCAAAACCGTCGTGACTTCACAATTAATGCATTAGCACTAGCACTTAACTCTAAAAATTTCGGAGATTTATTAGACCCTTTCGAAGGGATGAAACACCTCAACGAAAAGCTCATTAAAACGCCTCTTGAGCCAGGAATCACCTACTCTGACGATCCTTTACGTATGATGCGTGCAATTCGTTTTGCAACTCAACTCGATTTCAAAATTGAAAAAGATTCTTTGGAAGCTATCAAAACACACAAAGAACGTATCAACATTATCACTAAAGAACGTATTGTTGATGAGATCAATAAAATCATGATAAGTCCCGTACCTTCTATCGGATTTTTATTGTTAGAAAAAGTAGGCTTACTCGATATTATTTTACCTGAACTCACCGCACTAAAAGGTATTGATGAAGTCGAAGGGCAACGCCATAAAGATAATTTTTACCACACATTAGAAGTTGTTGATAATATTTCTGAAAATACGGATAACCTTTGGCTACGTTGGGCAGCACTACTACACGATATCGGGAAAGCACCTACAAAAAAATTTCACAAACGCAATGGATGGACATTTCACGGACATGAATTTGTGGGCTCAAAAATGGTTTTTAAACTTTTCAAAAGACTAAAAATGCCTTTGAACGACAAAATGAAATTCGTTCAGAAAATGGTACTCATGAGTTCTCGACCAATTGTTATTGCTAGTAATGTGACTGACTCCGCAGTGCGTCGTTTAGTTTTTGATGCAGGTGATTATATCGAAGATTTAATGACTTTATGTGAAGCTGATATCACCACAAAAAACCCTAAACGTTTTAAAAAATACCACAATAACTTCAAAATTGTACGTCAAAAGATTGTAGATGTTGAAGAACGTGATCATATTCGAAACTTCCAACCACCTGTTACAGGAAAAGAAATTATAGAAACCTTCAACTTAAAACCTTCTAAAGAAATAGGGATTATTAAGGATGCCATTAAAGAAGCTATACTTGAAGGTATCATCCCTAACGAACACGATGCTGCTTATGAGTTTATGCTTAAGAAAGGTCATAAATTAGGATTAACCCCCGTAAATATTGAGTAAAAATTAACACATAGCGTTATATAAAATCGAAAAATGAGGTGTTTTTTTGTATCATCAATTAAGTCCAAATCCCCCTAAATTAAAGCAACTATGAAAAAGCTTTTACAGCCTGTACTCAACTTAGCTCTTATACTTGTATATATTGTAGTAATTGCAGGTTCTGTAGTACGCATGACAGGCTCTGGAATGGGATGTCCCGACTGGCCTAAATGCTTTGGATACCTAGTACCTCCTACCGAAGAAAGTGAACTTGAATGGAAAGCTGAACATCACTACGAAAAAGGACAAGTTATTATTCGAAACAAAGAATTACGAGTCGTAAAAGATAATTTCACATCAGGTGAAAATTTTAATGCAAACCACTGGGAGGCTTATACAAAACATGATTATGCTAAATTTAATCCTGTACACACATGGATCGAATATATCAATCGATTAGCTACTGTACTCTTCGGGTTTCCTATACTACTATTAGTTGCGTGCAGTATTGCTTACTTTAAAGAAAATAAAACGATATTACTACTCGCACTAGCAGCTCTATTTAGTGTAGGATTTGAAGCATGGCTAGGAAAACTAGTAGTAGATGCCAATTTACTTCCTGTAAAAGTTACATTACACGTACTATTTGTATTTTTCATTATTGCCTTTCTGATAGGACTAAAATATGTCTCTTTACCAAAGACAACCCTACAATACACGGGTTCTAAACTAAACTGGATAGGTGTTTTAGTACTGGTACTTACCTTAATTCAAGTAATTATGGGGACACAAGTACGTCAGCATGTCGATATACAAATGATAGAAAATGGATACACAAACCAAAGCACTTGGTTAAACGATGCTCCATTAATATTTTTTATACACCGTTCATTTTCTATATTACTTTTAGTAGCAAATGGATACTGGATATTTTTGACTTTACAATTGGCACCGTTCTTTTCATTTATAAAATGGCCTGCTATTTTCTTAGGCTTTGAAATGTTATCTGGTATTATACTGTATTACCTCGACTTTCCTTTCCTTTCACAACCTACACATTTATTACTGAGTAGCCTGATATTTGGAGCTCAACTATACAGTGTATTATCCCTTTGGAAGAAAAAAACTTAGAATATTGTAAATCGAAAATCCATTTTCACTACATAAATTATAGTAAAAATGGATCTTTTTAGAAATCTCCTACAAAACTTAATCTAACCGAAAGAATTGGATCTTGACCTTGATGGACTTTGTTGCGGAGAAACACTTTGTGTAGATACTGGCATTTGCTGCGACTGTCCACCTCCACTAGTAGACACCGCCAATGGTGATCTATAAGCTCCTGATGCAATTTCCTCTGAAAGACTTTTCGGTGTCCTAGCGAGCTTTTGATCAACACCATGAGAGGGGTCAAAAAGATAAGGTTTTCTTGGATATTTTACTTCACCATTAACAGAGAAAACTAAGCTATCATGCCTTATTCCTGTCCATCGATCAAAACTCCATACTGGCACCTGTTCCCTTACCTTATCAAACATTGGTCTCTTATCTCTTTTAGAATATACCATAGGTAATGTATAACCTTCTGGTTGCTCCTTACATTGATCCCAATATTGAAAAGCCTCATTATTATTATAAATTTCATCAGCCTTTTCATCCATCTGACAAGCTGCGATACGATTATACTCTTCTTTTGTTAAATGATGAATAGAACCAAAGGAAGGAGTCAATCTACCAAAATCATTATGCTCTATTCCTGAATAACGTACAATTTCATGAAGAGTTGAGCTATCTAAAATTCCGTGTTTATCTTCCATTCTCAAAGAGCTTAAAGCCATACGAAGTATAATGAATTCCAATTTTGCCATTAATGGTTCTAATCTTTCTTCTGACTCTCCATCATCAAGAAAAGATCGTCTTGCAATATCTTCATCCTTAATAAAATCTTTAATAGCCTGTCTTACCTCCTCTCGGGTAAATCCTCCCATAAATTCCTCTTGATAACATTGACTAAGAGACTCCGCACTATCTAATGTTCGTAAAAACTGATAAATATTATTAGTAGGCGTATAATGTAAGGGTAAAGTAATTCCCTCTTCTTCTCCTGTAATTTCTTGTGGCATAACAACTTTTTTTACGGCAAAATTACAAAAATTACTTTCTTAATGAAGGACGACTTGGAACCATAGAAGAACTTGTTACCTTAGTAGATGAATTAACAACCTTTGCAACAGCCAAAGGTCTATCTACATCAGCCCTTTTCGGTGGAGAAACAAATCTCGATAAATCACTATCAGATAGATTAAGTAATAAAGTAGACGATGCTACCTCTGGACTTGACACTTGTCTACTTGATCCTTGTCTACCTAATCCTTCTGGCAGTACAGTAACTCTATCATTATTTGTATCAACATCTAACAATTGATCAACCTGTTCCTCTTTCTCCTCTTCCTGACCTGATTCCTCTGAAAATAAAACAACACCTAGATCCTCCTGATCAACCCCTACTAATGACTGACAAAAACGCTTATAAATATGCTCCACCTCTTTTCCTCGCAAGTGATTAGGTATAGCTGCTTCATAATAATGTTCGTTGGTAGAAGCTACTCTTTGATAATGTTTATCATCAAAAGTATAAAGTTGCCCTACTCCTTGTTGTTTTTCTCTTTTAGAATAAACAACACTCCTTTCTCCTCTTTCTAGGCTTTCCCCTAACAGTGACCTAAAGGGTAAAATATGAGAATTAATATTCTTACCTATGGCATCTAGTTCACGAGAAGCCTTTTCTCTATAATCCCTATCAAAAAAACCTATAATAGGAATAGGCATCAATCTGTCAACATCGTTATTCTCTAACTTAAAAAAATCAATAATTCCCTGGAGAGTCGGTTTATCTAAAATACCATTAGGCTCTTGATCTCTAACAGTAAATAAAGCTAAAGAAAGTATCGAATATTTTAGTCTTGTTGCTAGTAATCTAGCTGTCCTTTCAGATTCACCTTCATTCATAAATGAGGCTATTGCTACATTCGGATTTCTAGTAAATTCCTGAATTGCTTTTCTTACCTGATCTCGGGTATACCCTCCAATATGCTCTTCAAAAGCACATTGCTCTCCTACAGTTAATGAATTTAATGAGCGTAAGAACTGATAGATATTATCTGTTGGGGTATAATGTGGCTCTAGAACGGCAACAGGAGTTGCGTTTGAAATCTCTTGTGGCATAATCTTTTTTTGGGCAAAAATACACAAAAAAACTAACACACATAAATACAAGTAATTACAAATACATTCGTATTTTTATCAAATACCATTGGAGTTCCTTATAGCTTAATGACTTTTAGAAGAAAAACTACATCTATAATACTGATTGAATCACTTGAATAGTATATACAGGCTTATTTCAAAGATAAAGATTCATTTATTTCTTTTCTCTGGAGTTGTCAAACCTGAATATCCCCATCTCCATTCTGAATAAATTCTTCTAACTCCTCATTCTTTTCTGTTGGAGAAAAAATATATTTAGACGTATCACTTTTTCGGAAACGATAAATTATAAAAGTAGGCATCAACACAAAAGCTAAGCCTAATACACTAAAACCAATACACTTGTTTCCGAATACTTCATTACCGATATTTTTGTAATAAAAACCTGTAGATATCCCTGCTATTACTGCTATTACTAAAAGGCGAACTATATATTTCATGATACAAATATGCGATTTTCTTTCAAAAGATGAGAAAAATACCTTCCAAAACCTAACGGGTATAATTAATCAACTTTCGGCGATAAGCACTGAGTAACTTCGACTTAGAGACAAATCCAAAATAAGCTCCATCACGAATTACAGGAAGTGTCCACTCACTAGTATCCTGAAACTTACGTAACACCTTTTTCATACCATCTTTCTCATAAACGATTGCTTCAGTTATTGGCTTCATATACTCTAGTACTTGCTTACTGTAATATGATGTATCAAACATTACACTACGAATATCATCTAACTTAAGAATACCTATTAACTTTCCCTCCTCATTGATCACAGGGAAGCTGTTTCGAGAAGATTTCGATACAGCGTTATATATTACATTCTCTAAAGTGTCGTGAGCTTTTATAGGAATAAAGGATTTTTCTATATAATTATCAATTGACATCATTAGAAGCACCATTTCGTCCTTATCATGAGTAATTAACTGTCCCTTTTCAGCTAATTCACGAGTATAAATTGAATGATCTAAGAAATGCTTTGTTACCAAATATGACACTGAAACGCAACACATTAAAGGAACAAACAACTCATAACCTCCACTAATTTCAGCGATCAAGAAAATAGCCGTAAGTGGAGCATGCAACACCCCTGCAAGTAACCCTGCCATACCTACTAAAGTAAAATTAGCTTCAGAAACCTGTATTCCTGAGTTAAAATAATTAATTAATTTAGCAACAATACATCCTAAGGCACTTCCTATGACAAGTGTGGGAATAATTATACCTCCCCCTCCTCCTGATTGTAATGTTAAAGACATTGCTATTGCTTTAAAAATAGTAATGCCTATTAATAGAAAAATTACCTTCCATATAGAGTCCTCCCAAAAAATAAAAGGATTATCTATAATCGCAAGATGAGCATTCCCCTTTAATAGATGATTTATAAAAGTAAAGCCTTCCCCATAAAGAGGTGGTATAGTAAAAATTAATACACCAATAAGGATACTCGCTACCAAAAGTCGGTTAAATCGACTTGTAATGACTGAAAAGATGCGTTGTATCGCGAAATACATTTTCGTAAAATAAATTGATGAGAAGGCTGTCCCTACACCCAATAATAGAAAAAAAGGAAATTCCTCAATCTGGAAAGATTCTGTAATACGAAAACGCAACAAAGTTTCATCTCCTAAGAATAAATAAGAAGTAAGTATTCCCGATAATGAAGCCAATAATAGTGGTAATAATGATATAAGTGTAAGATCAAGACTCAATACCTCAACAGCAAAAATAATCCCTGCAATAGGTGATTTAAAAACAGCTGCAATAGCTGCTGTGGCAGCACAACCAAATAATAAAACTCTGGTCTTTCTATGTATATGAAAAAATGTCGCAATACGACTACTAATACTTGCTCCCGATAAAATAGCTGGTCCCAACAATCCAACAGAACCTCCGAAACCAACAGTTAAAGGTGCTATAAACAAGGGGTAGTACACCTTTATATTCTTTATAAAACCGTTACGACGTGTAATAGCATGAAGTATGGTGGGAACTGCAAAACTAGGAAAACGATTAAAACACCACTTATTTAATATATACACGATAAGTAAACCTATAATAGGAAAGATATAATAAAAAGAGCTTTGAAAATATACCATACTATTTTCAATGAACCATTCTATAAAATGTGTCGTATTTTTCAGAAGTACAGAAACCACCCCCGTAGTAATACCTATAGTCACACTCAATAATAGAGTCATATTTTTTGTTGAGATATGCTTGTATCTCCACACTAATAATTTTGTAATCTGAACTTTTGACAACATAACTTAAAAATAAACAACGCACTAACTGGCTTGTAGTTTCACACTGCTAACTAATTGACTACAATTACAATGAAAAAGTTACAAATTTAGAGTAAAAAAAGAATCTATAATCTGTTTTACAGAAATATTCTTTTTCATTACTTTGGACTTTATGATAAAAGCACAACACTCCGATAAAAAACGTATAATAGATATATTACATTCTGCTTTTGAACCTATTCATGAAGCAAACTCTATTAACTTTATAGTAAAACAAGACCATAAAAGAAGTGAACGACTAAGAGCTTTAATGGAATACTTAGTAGAAGACTGTATGGACTATGGAGAAATTTTAATGTCTGATCAAAGAAATGCTTGTATTCTAGTTAAATATAACAACCTACATAAACCAAAAATCAAAGATTACTGGAGACAAGCGAAACTAGCCATCAAATGTATAGGACTAAGTAATGTTGGGAAAGTTTTACAAAGGCAAAAGTTAATAAAGAAAAACCATCCTAAAGAAACCTATGTACACCCTGTAATAATGGGAGCCACAAATGAGGTAAAAGGTTTTGGCTATGGTGTACGACTAATGATGCAACTACGTGATGAAAATCCTGATAATATACTACCTGTAATTACAGAAACTACTACCGATGTCAACCTTAATATATATAAACGTTTTGGCTTTGAATTATATAACCAAATAGATACTGAAAGTTTCCCTATTTATTTTCTTAGACTTAATTAAGCTAAGTTTTTAGGACACTTTTTACAAGGAGACTTTCCCTCTTTCTTGTACTTCTTACAACACTTCTTCTTTTTACTTCCTAGATCAAAGTGAAGTGAACAACCTGAGGTACAAGTAGAATTAACTTGGATTAAAGTTGATTTATGGATCTGTTTCATTTTTAATTATTCTTAATAAAGCAAAAATACAGCTTTATTAAGAATAATTAAAAATAACAAGGCTAAACTAGGCGTCTTTTTGATCAAATGAATTAATATCTCGATCAAATAAATAAAGTCCTGACTTATCATCCCCAACAATATTCAATTTATCGAGTAGTGTTCTTGCTGTTGCCTCTTCTTCAAGCTGTTCTGTCACATACCACTGCATAAAATTGTGTACATTATAATCTTTCTTATCTAAACATTCAAAAATTACTTTATTGATTTGCTCAGTGACAAAAACCTCACTTTCTAGAAAATGCTCAAATAACTCTGGTAATGAATTGAAGTCCGATTTAGGTTGCTCCAAACTTGGTAGCTCTACATTTCCATTTCGTTCAATAACAAACTTAATTAACTTGGTCATATGGGTACGCTCTTCTTCTGACTGTAAATAAAAAAATTCAGAAACACCGTTATAACCTTTTTGATCAGCCCAAACAGCCATAGCTAAATATTGTAAAGATGCTTTAGATTCGTACCTGATTTGGTCGTTTAATAATTTTTCAATTGCTGTGTTCATAATTAGTCGGTTTTTTATCAAATTTAAGCATTGAGGTATGATTTTACTATACCATATTATTGTTTATATTCGTTCTATGCTTACGAAAAAAACAAAATACGGACTAAAAGCATTGGCGTATCTTGCCAAAAAAGGCTCTTCTTGCCCTGTATCTATTGCTGAAATTGCTGAAAATGAAAACATCTCTAAAAAGTACTTAGAAAGCATTTTACTTAGCCTCCGAAAATCAGGTATTGTAAATTCGAAAAAAGGGAAAACAGGAGGTTATTATTTACTAAAATCGCCTAAAGATATTATTATGGCATCGGTCATTCGTGAACTCGAAGGTCCTATTGCGATGCTACCTTGTGTGAGTTTAAACTTTTATGAAAAATGTGATGACTGCCCCAATGAAAACCACTGCTCCGCACACAAGCTTATGATACAAGTACGTGACAGTACCC
>WTJX01000237.1 GCA_011524675.1 Cytophagales bacterium | reverse complement strand
CTATACGCATAACTTACCTACCCAAGTGGAGTCCTCTAACTTGGTCCTCAAAAGAGGAATGCTTCCCAAAAAAGGTAAACTGGTCAAATGGGTGGAAGAGTCTATCTTTACAGATTATACTAAACCGTTGACCTTAAAAAACATTGTCGTCAAGCTTTTAAACCAAAATGGTAAACCATTAATTACCTGGACGTTTAATGATGCTAGACCTGTCAAATACGAAACCGCTGACTTTGATTCTAGCAAGAACGAAGTATTAGTAGAGACGATGGAGTTTGCTTACACTTTTTACAAAAGATTATATGCCAATTGAAATACGAGAATTAGTCATCAAAACTACTATAGAAAACAGTAATGAGCAGACGACAGCACAACAGCAAGTATCTAGTGAAGCGTTGGAGCGTATGTATCGTAGGGTATTGCAGCAATGCAAAAGCTATATAGATCAAAAATTAAAAGAAGATAAAGAAAGATAAGGATGGCACTAGAAAAAATGACCATCATAGGTTACTCGGATAATAAGTTTAGTAACAAAAACGGGGATCCGTTTGTGGTGATGATTAACCCTGAGAATTACAGTCATAATTGTGCCATTAGCTATAGCGAATCCAAACCTCAAGGTATCTCTGCGCAAGACATTAAGTTTGATACTATTAAGCTAGAAACTATTTCATTTGATTTTATTTTAGACGACACGGGCGCTGTACCCAAAAACAAAGAAAATCAAAATAAGTCTGTGCCACAGATGATTAAAAGTTTACAAGATGTAGTCTATAAATATTATGGAGACATACATCAGCCTAACTTTATCATGCTCAAATGGGGTTCTTTGGCTTTTAAGTGTAGAACCGAATCTCTCAAAATTGATTATCAGATGTTTAAGCCTAGTGGTGTACCGCTAAGGGCTAAGGTCTCTTTATCATTCAAAGGTTATACCGACAGTGTATTGAAGTCTCTCAAGGCAAATCGTAGCTCGCCAGACTTGACACACATCATTACGGTGAAAGATGGTGATACGCTACCGAAATTGTGCAATGAAGTATATAATGACTGTAAATACTACTTAGAAGTAGCCAAGGTCAATGAACTTGTAAACATTAGACAGTTAGAGGTGGGTAGTAAACTTATTTTTCCTCCTCTAAATTGAGGTTATAAGATTAGCGATTAGTGATTAATGATTAGTGTTTAGTGATTAATGTTTGAAATTTGTACTAAGGACTCAATACTAGGTACTAATGACTAGCTACTTTGAGGGCTAGATTTGATTCCACGAAAGTGGAAGAAAGATTAATGATTAAGGATCAAAGATTAAAGAGGGGGTGGAGTGTTTAGTGATTAACGATTAGTTTTTAATTAATTTTATACTCAATACTAGCTACTAACTACTATATACTTTGAGAGCAGGATTTTATTCCACGAAAGTGGAAGAAAGATTAATGATTAAGGATCAAAGATTAAAGAGGGGGGAGTGGTTAGTGATTAGTGTTTTAAAAAGCCTACAGCTCAAAGCTCACAGCCAATCGCTAAATGCTAAAAGCTAATGAACTACACAATTTCGACACTTAAAAAAAAACTAAAACGCGCAAAAGCTAGAACTTAAAACTTTAAATTATGGCAGATTCTCCTGTAGCAGAAAATGGTGATGTGGTTACATTTGAGATTACTTCTGAAGGGTCTAAGATCAAAGATTATTATGAGGTACAAAGCATTCGTATCAAGAACTATGTCAATAAAGTACCTAGTGCTACCATAGTATTTTTTGATGGAAATCCTGCGAGTCAAAAATTTGAAATTTCTGATGCCTCAGATTTTGAACCTGGCAAAGAAATAGAAATCAAATTGGGCTATGATAGTACCAATGTTTCTGTGTTCAAAGGTGTAGTAGTCAATCATGGTTTGAGCATTCATGATGAGCAAGCACCATGTTTGGAAATAGAAATTAAAGATAAGGCACAGAAAATGACAATTGGTCGTAAAAATGCCTACTTCAAAGAAAAGAAAGATTCGGACGTTATCTCTTCGCTGATTTCTGATGCTGGGCTTACGGCTGATGTAAGTGCTACTGAGGTGGAGCATCCTATGTTGGTGCAGCATTATGCTTCTGACTGGGACTTTATGATGTCTCGCGCTGAAATAAATGGTCAAGTGGTAAGCGTAAAAGATGGTAAGGTAACAGTTGGCGCGCCAAATACTAGCGATAGTGCAAGCTTGACGGTTACTTATGGTGTGGACTTATTGAAGTTTGATGTAGATATGCACGCTACTACTCAGCTATCGGCTGCTAAAGGGACGGCTTGGGATATGAAAAATCAGGCTTTGGTTGACAATACTGGAGCTAATCCTTCGGTCAATAGTCAAGGCAATATTACATCATCTACTTTGGCAGATGTGTTTTCTGTAAGTGATTTTGGTTTACAAAGTGCTGGTGCGGTAGCTTCTGATGCTTTGAAATCTTGGGCTGATGCTCAACTCCTCAAATCTTGGATGAACAAAATTACAGGGACGGCTAGTTTTCAAGGTTCTAGTAAGGCATTGCCCAATAGTATTATTGAGTTTCAAGGTGTAGGTGAGCGTTTCAATGGTGATGCATATATATCGGGTGTGGAACATTTGGTAGGGCAGGGAGACTGGGTAACGAATGTTCGTATCGGCTTGCCTGCGACTTGGTATGCAGACAGACCAGACATTGAAGCTCCTAATGCTTCGGGGCTATTACCAGGGGTGCAGGGGTTGACTATAGGCAAAGTAAAGCAATTGGATGAAGACCCTGATAGTGAGTTTCGTATTTTGGTCAGCCTTCCATTAATGCAAGACGATGACAATGGTGTATGGGCTAGGCTGTCTAACTTTTATGCTACTAGTGGTGCAGGAACATTCTTTATTCCCGAAAAAGATGATGAGGTCATTGTAGGTTTCTTAAATGGTGATCCACGTTTTCCCATCATTTTGGGTAGTCTATACAGCAGTAAGAACAAGCCGGGCAAAGATGTGGATGGCAACGATTATAGCTTGACAGCGGATAATTATACCAAGGCGTTCTTGACCAAGGCGCAAAACAAAATAGAGTTTAATGATGAAGATAAAATCATTACGGTTACTACTCCTTCTGAAAATAAGGTAGTTCTTGACGATAAAGATAAATCTGTTACAGTACAAGATCAGAATGAAAACAAAATCACGCTCAATTCTGATGGTATATCCTTGGAGGACAAAAGCGGTAATAAGATTACGATGGACTCTAGCGGTATAGAGATTAATAGCGCTAGTGATATCAAGCTTGTAGCTTCACAAAATGTCAATATTTCAGCGACTTCAAATATAGATGTAGCGGCGACGCAGAATGTTTCTGTATCAGGATTAGAAATATCCAACTCGGCAGATACTAGCTTCACAGCATCTGGCAATGCTAGTGCTGAGCTTTCTGCATCGGGTCAAACAACGGTAAAAGGTGCGATGGT
>WTJX01000014.1 GCA_011524675.1 Cytophagales bacterium | reverse complement strand
AAGGAGTTTAAATGATAGAAAAGGAAGACTTCTCTAGTTAAAAGCGGAATCCCTGTATGTAAAACCTTCTTTTACAGTAGATATATAATTTCACTCTAGAATACATAAAGTTAATGTTGTATGAATAAGGTTAACACCGAAACCTTCGAGTTTGCTAGTCAAATAGTAGAAGACAGCCAATTTCAAAACCTATTATTAGGCTCAAAGTATAAAGAGGAGACGATCCAACTCAAAGGCATAGCGGGCAGTTATGACGCTATACTTTGCACCAAATTGGCGCAAGAAGCCAGCCTTCCCCAAATAGTAGTAGTAGAAGACCGAGACAATGCCATTTTTTTTCAAGATGATCTCAAAAAAATATATAAAGGGGAAGTATTGTTTTTTCCTACTTCTTACAAGAAACCCTATGAGTTTGAAGAAATAGAAAATGCGAATGTATTAGAACGTGTAGAAGTCCTAAATCGCTTGCGACAGCAAGCTAATAAAGACTGGATTGTAGTTACTTATCCCGAAGCATTGACAGAAAAGGTTGTCAATAAAAACTCCTTAGTACAGCATACACTTTCTACCAGAGTAGGTGATAAATTAGACACCACATTTTTAGAAGAAATACTACATGAGTATCATTTCCAAAAAACAGACTTCGTTTATGAAGCAGGGCAGTACGCTATTAGGGGGGGAATCATAGATGTTTTTTCTTTTGCTCATGAGATGCCGTTTCGTATAGAACTCTTTGACGATGAAGTAGAGAGCATTCGCTTCTTCAATCCAGAAAGCCAACTCTCACAAGACAGCATAGACTATGCCTCCATCATTCCAAACATTCAGCAGCAATTTTTGCAAGAAACACGCGAATCATTCTTTTCCTACCTACCCTCTGATGCTGTAGTATGGTTCAAAGACATAGAAGGGACTGTAGAAATCATACAGTCGTATTTCAATAAAGCCTCAGAAACGTTTCAAGATATTATAAAGTTTTTGGGTGTAGGTAACCTTATCAAAGAACCTTTGGCACTATTTGAAAACAAAGAAAGTTTCCTTAGTTCGGTAGAGCAAAAGATCATAGAGTTTGGCAGCAATAGTTATCACAAAACAGCAAAACATATTACATTCAATGTCAAGCCTCAGCCCTCTTTTAACAAAGATTTTATCTTATTGGCAGAGACACTCTTGGAGTATCAGCAAAGAGGTTACAAACTTTATATTTCTTCCGACTCAGCTCATCAGCTCAACCGATTAAAAACACGTTTGGAGGAAGCTAATGCAGACATACATTTTGAAGAGTTGCCTTTTAGCCTGCGAGAAGGCTTCATAGATGATGATAGTCAGTGGCTATGCTTCACAGATCATCAAATCTTTGAACGCTACCACGGCTACGAACAAAAAAAGCGTTTTTCTAAGTCTAAGATCATGACCGTTAAAGAGCTAAATAACCTTAGCCCTGGCGACTATGTTACCCACATAGACCATGGCGTAGGACGTTTTGCAGGTTTAGAAAAAGTAAAAGTAGGAGGAAAAGAGCAAGAAGCCATTCGCCTGATCTATAGAGACGACGATGTCTTACTCGTCAACATCCATTCCCTACACAAGATCACTCGCTATAGTGGCAAAGACGCAGAGCCACCTAAAATGAGCAAGCTAGGTACGCCAGAGTGGGAGAATAAAAAGAAAAAAGTAAAAAAGAAGGTCAAAGAGATAGCGATAGACCTCATAGGCTTATATGCCAAAAGAAAAGCAGGAAAGGGCTACCAATACAGTCAAGATGGGTTTTTGCAGGCAGAGTTGGCAAGTTCTTTTATCTATCAAGAGACACCAGACCAAGCCAAAGCGGTGGCAGATGTAGCGGCAGACATGGAAACGCCTTACCCTATGGATAGGCTTGTTTGTGGAGATGTGGGCTTTGGAAAGACAGAAGTAGCCATACGCTCTGCCTTCAAAGCAGTGTGCGACAACAAACAGGTAGCTGTATTAGTGCCTACTACTATCTTGGCAATGCAGCATTATAAATCCTTTAAGAAAAGACTCAAAAACCTTCCCTGTAGAGTAGATTACCTCAACCGCTTTCGCACTGCCAAAGAAACAAAAGAGGTATTGGCAGACACCAAAAATGGAGAAATAAACATCTTGGTAGGTACGCATAAGCTACTAAGCAAAAAAATAGAGTACCATGATTTGGGCTTACTGATAGTAGATGAAGAACAAAAATTTGGCGTTGCAGCCAAAGAAAAGATAAAATCACTACGTGTCAATGTGGATATACTCACCTTGACAGCAACACCTATACCACGAACATTGCAATTTTCCCTCATGGGAGCAAGAGACCTGTCCATCATCCAGACACCGCCTGCCAACCGTCAGCCAGTATCTACTAACGTACATAGCTTTAACAAAGAAGTCATACGAGATGCGGTGAGTACAGAACTCAAAAGAGGAGGACAAGTATTCTTTGTACACAACCGTATCAAAGACATAGATTATATGGCAAATATGATATTGGAGTTAGTACCAGATGCCAAAGTAACCGTAGGGCATGGGCAAATGGAAGGCTCGCAGCTAGAAAAAATCATGGTCAAGTTCATAGAAGGAGAATATGACGTATTGGTATCTACCAATATCATCGAATCTGGTTTGGATGTACCTAATGCCAATACCATCATCATCAACAGAGCTCATATGTACGGGCTATCAGACCTACATCAAATGAGAGGAAGGGTAGGCCGTTCCAACAGAAAAGCATATTGTCACCTGTTAGCCCCCCCAATGGCAACGCTATCTTCAGACTCCCGCAGAAGGTTACAAACGCTAGAGCAATTTACCGAACTAGGCGATGGCTTCAAGATTGCCATGAGAGACTTAGACATTAGAGGTGCAGGAAATTTACTTGGTGGTGAGCAAAGCGGCTTCATCACAGATATAGGCTTTGAAACCTATCACAAGCTCTTGGATGAAACCATTCAAGAATTGAAAGAAACAGAGTTCAAAGATTTGTTTCATAAGCCCTCTACAGATTTGTCCACCTTAGTTTCGGACTGTGTCATAGAAACAGACCTACCTATCTTGATTCCAGAGAGTTATGTATCCAACATTTCCGAACGTCTAAAGCTATACAATGAGCTAGACGACATCAAAAACCAAGCAGACCTAGATCAATTCAAAGCAAGCCTTATTGATCGCTTTGGTACAATGCCCGAAGAGGTAGAAGACCTCATCGAAACCGTAAAGCTACGTTGGTTAGCCCAAGGCTTAGGCTTTCAAAAAGTATCTATCAAAAAAGGAATGATGCGTTGTTCTGTAAGTACAGAAGGAAATGACGAATACTTTCAGTCAGAGACTTTTGGGAAAGTACTGACTTATGTACAACAAAACACGAAGCATACCACCTTAAAAGATGTCAAAGGCAAAATGATTGTAAAGTGTGAAGCGGTAGAGCGTGTAAACAAAGCCATAGAAGTATTAGC
>WTJX01000265.1 GCA_011524675.1 Cytophagales bacterium | reverse complement strand
AAAATACTTATGATAAAAAACGGCTATTTTAATTCATCTCATTGTTAGAAATACGCGCTTTAGCTTGCTAAAGCTTTGCTTTCTGCCTTGACCTGAACTAAAATCACTCGTTTTTTAAAACACAATTATTTTTGTCTGCCTACTTACTCTTTTAAACATTTTAATTATAACATGTATGCACCCAAAAATTATACAATTAACCCTTTCTAGTGTCATATCTTTTATTCTGAGTATTTTGATTATCCCTATCATCATCAAAATTGCCAAGAAGAAAAATCTTGTAGATATGCCCAACCACAGAACATCTCACTCCACTCCTACCCCTACGTTTGGAGGCATTGGCATTTTCATTAGCTTTTTGGTAGTTGTATTTGCCTTCATTCCCGTCATCGGAGTAGCTCAAATACAGTTTTTATTAGCTACACTCATCATTCTTTTCATCACAGGTGTAAGAGATGATTTGAAAGAAATCAAAGCAAGTACAAAATTTACGATCCAATTTATAGCTGCTTTTTTTCTTGCTCACTCAGGCATACGCATTGAATCACTCTGCGGCATACTAGGCATCTATACTATCCCTGTAAGCATACAATACATTATTACCATTATCGTAATTACTGGTACTACCAATGCGGTGAACCTTATCGACGGAATAGACGGTTTAGCTGGTGGCATAGGCTTCATCAATGCGTGTATCTTTGGAATACTATTTAGTTTGAGAGGAGAGTATGTCTTTGGCATCATTTCGTTGAGCCTAGCGGGGGCTATCTTAGGTTTTTTAAAGTACAATTTTAATCCTGCAAAAATTTTTATGGGAGACACTGGTTCTCTCATCATTGGCTTTTTACTATCTATCATCGGGATCAAATATTTGCAAAACAGCTATGTGGAAAATCCCAATAAGCTGATCTTAGTCTTTGGCATACTTATTTTGCCTATTTTTGATACACTGCGTGTTTTTGCAATACGTCTCTCTAAGAAAAAATCGCCTTTCTCTGCTGACAAAAACCATATCCATCATTTGCTTATCAAAACAGGTTATGACCACAAGATATCGGCTATCGTAATGTACACTGCCAACCTTATCATTATCGCATGCTCTTTCTTGCTGTACTATTTAAAGATACAAATCAATATTTCCATCGTATTGATATTTTCGCTTACGGTAGCTTTGTCTGAACTATTGACACTAAAGAGGATGTTACATTTAAAGAAAAAAGTAGATGATATGCTATCAAAGAAGAAAGCATCGCAAACACAAAACCAATTGCTCACTAAGTTGAATCAAAGCTAAGATGACGTGAATATTTAGTGAAAAATGAGGAAAAGCTAAAATATAATACGTGGTCTTCCGAATAGATACAAAATAACAAAAACCAAACGACAAACGAAAAATGACAAAAATCAAATAACAAATGACAAACAAAAAACGTTTGTATTTGAAGACTTCCGATAAATAAAAGTGATACTTTATCAATACAGTATTAAAAACATAAAACCCTAAACGTAAAACCTAAAACCTAAAACGTAGAAAGTAGAACGTAAAACTTAAATATGACAGAAGACAAAATATATAAAATAGGAATCGTTGAAGATGATAGGATGTTTGGAGAAATGCTGTTGTGGTACTTTAAAGACATTGACAAATACGATGCTAAACTATACCCTACAGCAGAAGATTTACTGGATGATCGCTATTTTGAAGCAGATATTTTAATCTTGGACTACCACCTAAACAGTGAAAAACCTGATGCTATGAACGGTATGGAGTTGGCAAAAATTAAAAAAGACATACCAAAAATCATACTCTCTGCCCAAGAAGAAATCCCTGTAGCCTTAGAAATGCTCAAATACAAGGGCTGTGATTATATAGAAAAAGGTAAGTTTGATATTGAAAAGGCAAGAGAAAGTGTCGATGCCATTGTAGAGCAACTAAAACTGAATGAAGAAATAGAAGTCTCTCGCAATAATAACAAAAAGAGTATGTTTCGCTTAGGGTTTACAATTTCTATCATCGTCATCATCATTTTAGCCATTATTTCATCTCATTGACTTTGATGGTAATACTCTTGAATGAGATCAACGGTCTTTTTTCCTTGAGGGCTATAGCCTGTAGGTTTAGGTCTCTTTTGCAGCATGCTTGTAGCGTACCACTTCCATAAGAAACCTCCTGCAAACCATTCTTTAGCCCAAAAAGTCTCATAAAGTGCCTCATAAGCATTGGTTTGTGCCTTATCATTACCCAAAGAAGAAGCTACATTGACGGAGGACCACGGTTCTTTGGTAGTATAGTCTATGCTACGGTAACCATATTCAGTAAATAAAATAGGAGCATTATTTTTTTGGCTAAACCTTTTCAACTCTTTACATATAGGTTTCCAAGCCTCTTCTATCTCATTAGGTGAAGGATTTTTTTTGCTTGACAAAGGAAAGTATGCGTCTATGCCTATATAGTCTAGCTCTTTCCAAAAAGGAATATGAGTATAATTGTCCCAATTGGCAGCATAGGTAAGCTTGCCTTTGTATATGCTTTTGACTTGTCTAATGAGTTCTTCCCAAAAGTGAGGACGCTTTTTTACAGAATGCCTTAGCTCTGTACCTATACAAAGCATGTCGCAATGATATGACTCCGCCATCTGAGCATATGTAAGGATATAGCGCATATAGTCTTTTTCCCAGCGATTCCATTCCACATCAGTGGCAAAAGAAAGATCACCAGCCCAGCCCTGCCCTAGCACCCATAGATGCGGTTTGAGCATGACCTTCAGACCTAGCTTTTCCGCATGAGCGAGTAACACCTTTACTCCGCTAGGCTTCTCTCCCCACCAATGCCCAGTTTCATTTCCAAAAGACACTTGTGCTTGTGCAGGATTGGTGAAAGCATAAGGTATGATCGCTATCCAATTCGCCCTTATTTCTTGCACTGGACTTATATCATCTAGTGAAATAGGAGCTGGTGGCGACACAAAATTTACTCCATTGATTTTTTTGGTTATCTCTATTGGGGCTTGAGACGTACAAGCAGAAGGAGCAAGAATACAGAGGGCTAAAAAAAAGAAAGAAAGCGTACGGATCATTTTGAAAGTTACAACATAGAACGCTAAAAGAAGGCTCTGCGTAACTAAAATTTTGTATAAGGCTGAATCAGTACAAAAAATGATTTTACAAAGCCTTCTAATAGACCTTAGTCTGTTTTTAGCAACGAGCCAATATGCGGGAAAGGATTAAAGTGGTTTACCGAAGGAATACGATATAAAGCCTGTATTACCGATGGGACACAAAAAAACCGATAGTCTAACGACAAACTATCGGTCAAATGAAATGAAAAAACTACCATACATATATGTATGTCCACAAATATATAGATTTATTCCTTAATAATACAAGCTTCATTCAATATAAAAGTATGCGTTCGGTTAAGCCCGTATTGAGCTTTAGCTTTTCTTTATTCTTCACTAA
>WTJX01000507.1 GCA_011524675.1 Cytophagales bacterium | reverse complement strand
GGCAGGATTTTATTCCACGAAAGAGGAAAAAGATTAAGGTTTAAAGATCAAAGATAAAAGAGGGGGGTAGTGTGGGTTGGGAGAGTTGAGCTTTATTCAAAAGTACAAGGTACAAGGTATTAGGTACAACGATTTCAATTTACAATTGGATGATTGACTATTTACCATTTATAGATTACTTGATTCATGAAGAATAAAAGAATTAAAAAACATAAAAACATAAAAACATAAAAAATGACTTTCTTATCTTCAAGCAAAAGCTCTTTTTTGCCTAACTATATATTTTGCCTTTTAGTCTTTATTTCTTGTTTTTTTCTTAGCTCATTATTACTAGCTCAAGCAAGTAAAAAGGAGTATAATGAGTGTTTTCCTTTTGAGCAACAAGATAAATGGGGCTATATAGATACTACAGGAAAGATCATCATAGCACCTCAGTATGATTTGGCAGGATCATTTAATAAAGGCTTTGCCAAAGTAATCAAAGGAGAGGAATTGTTTATGCTCAAAGCAGACGGTACTACTATCTCTTTTAAAGAAAGTCAAGATATTGACCACCTAAGGGGGGCTTTATGGATGGTGATGAAAGACGGACTGTGGCGCATATTTCATACACACAAAAACCAATACCTTAGCGAAGCATATCATTACATAGAAGTATTAGACAAGAATGCCTATATGGTTTTTGATGAAAAAAAGTACGGTATAGTGGATAGTACAGGGAAAGTATTTGTTCCTCTTGAATACAACGAAATACATCAATTAAAGAAGAATACATTTTGTGCTGAAAAAGAAGGTGGGATAGACCTTTACTTCAAAGAGAAAAAAGTGTATGTCCCTAATGGTAAAAAAGAAGCTTGCTCTGTCGATGGTGAAAATTTGTTTTGCAGTACAGAGGAAAGGATATACTTATTTGATGAGTATGGTAATCAGCCACTTCAAAAGAAATGGAAATTTTTACACGATCTTGCAGACTATTATCATCTATTTAATGAGGACAGCCTGAAAGCACTTTACAGTGTGAGGCAAAAAAAAATGCTTACTACTGCGGCTTTTGACACATTTACAAAACTCTCCGACCAACATATCATTACGATCAAAAATGACAAACTAGGACTCATAGACACTACAGGGAAAGTTATTTTTGATACTCTTTATCAAGATATATCTTATGCTAGCAACAACCTTTTTAGCGTAAAAAAAGAGGGTAAATATGGCTTGTATGACTGGCAAGGAAAAGAACTTTTAGCCCCCAAATATAGAGCCATGAGTGACTTTGTGTATCATGCTGCTATGGTCATCAATGAAGAAAACAAGTGGGGAGCGATCAATAAATATGGGCAAGTAATAGCTCCATGCATATATAAAAAAATTGTTTCGGGCATGACAAGTCTCAAGTGCTATAAAGCATATGATGAAGTCAATGTCATTGTTTTGGATGAAAAAGGACAAGTGAAAAATGAATCTAATTACAATAATGTAAAAAGAATTAGATTTTCTGGTAAAAAAAACAGTAGGGGAAGAGTTAATGATTTTAATGGGAGGCGTGCCCTCAGTACTACAATGCCTAATAACATTAGAGCATGCAACTATATATGGTACTTTGATCCATCACTCAATGCATGGGGCTTGAAAGATGCCCAAACAGAAAAAACAATTATATCACCTACCTACAGAACTGTTACAGTAGATAATACTTATGGATATACTATGGTATCTACCCTACCCAAAAAAGACAGAGAAATCACACTCTATGGACTTTTTTCTAATGAAACAGGAAAAATGATCTTAGAACCTAACAATTACAGAGAGCTGTTTATGGAAGACCTTAAGTATAGTAATGGTTACTTATTGCGGGTGAAATCATTAAGCGGCAAAATGAATATCTATAATCCGATAAGAAAAGGGTTTCTTATCTCAGGGGCAAAATATATAGGGGATTTTCAAAATCAGTTGGTACGTGTATGTATGGGAGGAGAGTTTAGCCATACCAACGATGAAGACTATGCTATAGGAGAATCATCTGAGATCAAAAAATATATACAAAATCTTACTTCCGTTTATATACCTAAAAGTAAAGAACACCTTAGCATAACAGGGGGGGAGTGGACTTTGGTAGATATCAAGACAGGTAAAAGATACCAAGAAAAAAAATATAATTTCATTAGTAAAATACATCAAGGCAATGCCATAGTGAAAAAAAATAGTCGTTGGGGAGTGGTAAGAGGATACCGCACACTGATTGACTTCAAATATAACCATATAGAAGCCTTAGACGAAAAACAACAGACCTATGCTGCGGAGTTTCGCAGAAGCAAATATGGGTTGTTGTCAGCAGAAGGAGAGTATTTGACAGACATCGCTTACACAAGTATGAAAGAAAGTACAGAGCAAACCCTCTTGGCAGAATATAACAATCGTCGTGGTTACTTTGACCAAGAAGGGAGCTGCATAGCCAAAACACAGTACGTAAAGATAGGGCAGTTTCATGATGGACTAGCCTACGCCAAACTAGAAAGAGGGAAGTATGGCTATCTCAACAAAAAAGAAGAATGGGTTATTCCTCCAACATACTATCATTGTGGCAACTTCAATCAAGGGATAACGTGGGTACAAGAAAAAGGCAAATACAAAATAATTAATGCTCAAAACGAAACGCTATATGAAGCCAAAGATATAAAGCTATTTGATGGTACGGACTCTTTGTTTATTGCGTATCAAAAAGGAAAGTATGGCATTATCAATGCTGATGGAAAAAAAATACTTAAACTAAAATACAGAAACATCGCCATAGATAGCCTAACTAAAAGAATAACTGCCAAAAAAGATAATAAACTCTTTCTCTATGATTTTCAAGGAGAACAATTACTTAAAGAAGGCTTTCACCACATAGGTGAGTTTAAGAATGGTTTGGCGATTGTAAAACAAATGTACACTTATGGCTGTATCAACACACAAGGAAAGGTGGTTATCCCTGTCATTTATAACAAATTAGATCCATTCAATGAAGATAGTTTGGCTGTAGTAAAAATTAACAATAAGTACGGTATCATTAATAACAAAGGAGAAAATGTACTTGATGTGATGTATGAAAATATTAGGCTCTACAGCAATGCTACGGCTATTGTAACGCTAAAAGAGGGGGACAGAATATGGAAGCTAGCGAATGGGTTTAGCTCTCCATTATTTCCAAAAATTAGATATATCAATGAACTCTATTGCTATGCTACGCAAGGCAAACAACTGGAAACGATCAACCACTATGGACAGAAAATAAAGATGAAAACGCCTGTACAATCTCATAAAAAAATAGACCAAAGCCAATATATAGCCAAAGCTAAAGACGGAAAGTGGGGAGTCAAGAAAAATATGATATGGTTTGTTCCTCCAGTTTTCAAACAAATAGAAGAAACTAGCACAGGCAACTATATTGTGAATCAATATTCTTCTTATCACTTATACAGC
>WTJX01000353.1 GCA_011524675.1 Cytophagales bacterium | reverse complement strand
AATTTTATTCTGTCCGATTTTCAACTCATTTACTGGGGAATCTCCAAGGGCGGAATCGCTCAACACTATTGATACAACGTATTAAATGATTTACCAATTTTTTACGCATTGTAGTAGTTATTCAGTTTTATTTCCAAGTTTAACTTCGTAAAGTAAAGCGAATAAACCTATAATCATTTAGTCAAAAGAATAGCCAAATCGTCAAAGAAAGACTTAGCATAGGGAAGTTGATTATGCCCCGTAGAGTACAGATACACCTCTTTCTTATGGAGGTAATCCATTTGTTTTAGCAATTTTTGATAAGGGATCAGACGGTCATACTTGCCCAAAAACAAATAAAAAGGTACTTCCTCACAGTTAAACCTTTGCGCTAGGTGTTCAAAAGGAATGCCCAAAACTCGGAACGCCATCCATGTAGTATAAATCTTATTCCTCTCCTCTTTGTTTTTCATTCTATTTTGCACAAAACGAAGCGTACTAGCATTCACAAAGCCTAGCGAAGACATAACAGACAAAGCTATTTTATACGCTCGTTCATTTTTCACCAAACGAAAAATACGTTTACCAAAATAGTTTCCTGTCAAAAAACGATACCAAGGACTTATTTTCACAGCATCGGGAGCAATCAAGTATAAGGCACTGAGGTTTTGAGAAAACAAATAACCTAGAGAAACCGCAAAGCGGCTACCAATGCTATAGGCAAGTACTGCAAATGACGCTATGCCTTCTTGCGCTATAAAAGAAGAAAAAATATGTTGAAGCTCAGTCAGTTGTATCGGCTTGCCACGGTATAACCACTCGCTTTGCCCGTGAAAGTAAAGGTCAAAAGCATAGACTGTATATCCCCTTTTCTGAAAAAACAAGCTAATCTCCTGCATATTCAAGTGCGTATGCCCAAAGCCATGAAAGACAAATACACACGACTCCCCACCTTCATATTTTTGGTAAGCAAGACGAGAATCTTTGTAAGGAATATACGTACTAGACATAAGCATCTCATTTTCCTCAAATTTACAGCAATCCTTTTCACTATTCCATTACCTTTGTAAAAAACATACTCCCTTTGAAAGAAGTCTTACTCATCACACCGCCCTTTACACAGCTCAACACCCCCTACCCTGCTACTGCCTACCTCAAAGGCTTTCTCAACACCCTCTCCATTCCATCTTATCAAATGGACTTAGGTATAGAAGTCATCTTACAACTATTTACCAAAGCACGTTTTGAGCAACTATTTGAACAAGCATATCAAGAGGGACGCATACAGTCAGAAAATGCACAACGCATCTATGCCCTTAGGAACGAATACCTACACACACTAGAAGACATTATAACCTTTTTACAAGGCAAAAACGACACCTTTGCAAGGCAAATATGTAGCGATAACTTTCTACCGCAGGCATCCCGTTTTGACCAATTAGACGACTTAGACTGGGCTTTTGGGGTCATGGGTATTCAAGATAAGGCAAAGCACCTTGCCACGCTCTACTTAGAAGACCTCTCAGACTTTCTGATCGAATGTGTGGACGATAAATTTGGCTTTAGCCGCTATGCCGAACGCCTTGGCATGAGTGCTAACAGCTTTGATGAGCTATATGAGCACCTACAAGCAACTCCTAGCTATATAGATAACATCAGCCTTGGCATCCTAGCCAAAAAAATCACAGCACTAAGCCCAAAGCTAGTGCTTATCTCCGTCCCATTCCCCGGCAATCTATATAGTGCTTTTCGTTGTGCCCAATGGATCAAAGCACATTTCCCAAGCATCAAAATATCTATGGGAGGAGGCTTTCCCAATACCGAATTACGTTCTCTCACAGATGTGCGTGTATTTGAGTTTTTTGATTACATCACCCTAGACGATGGCGAGCTACCTGTTTCCTTGCTCACTTCCAACATCTTTCACCCTACCACTGACAATCCCGATTACGGCTACTTCAAGCGCACCTTTCTCATAGAAGACCAACAAGTAGTCTATAAAAACAATAGTACAAAAAGAGACTTTAAACAAAGTGAAGTAGGCACACCAGACTACTCAGACTTGTTATTGAAAGACTATATTTCTGTCATAGAGCTAGCCAACCCTATGCATAGCTTATGGAGCGACGGCAGATGGAACAAGCTCACCATGGCACATGGTTGCTACTGGGGCAAGTGTACGTTTTGTGATATCTCACTTGATTACATCAAAATTTATGAGCCCATCACTGCCACACTCTTGGTGGACAGAATGGAAGAGATCATAGCACAAACAGGCAACAACGGCTTTCACTTTGTGGACGAAGCAGCCCCACCTGCCCTCATGAAAGCCTTGGCATTGGAGATACTCAAACGAAAACTAAGCGTATCGTGGTGGACTAATATCCGTTTTGAAAAAAGCTTTACCCAAGACCTCTGTTTACTACTCAAAGCATCAGGCTGCATTGCCGTATCTGGTGGTTTGGAGGTAGCCTCAGACAGGCTTTTAGCCTTGATAAAAAAAGGAGTCAGTGTGGCACAAGTAGCACAGGTAACCCAACACTTCACCGATGCAGGCATCCTAGTACATGCCTACCTCATGTATGGCTACCCTACCCAAAGCATACAAGAAACCATTGACAGCCTAGAGATGGTGAGACAACTATTTGAAGCAGAAGTATTGCAATCGGGTTTCTGGCATCAGTTTGCCTTAACAGCCCATAGCCCTATAGGGATGCAGCCTGCCGACTATGGCATTACTCCAAACACCAAAGACATCAGCTTTGCACACAATGATGTAGCCTTTGAAGATAGCACAGGCATAGATCACAACCTCTTTAGTCATGGACTAAAAAAATCCTTATTCAACTATATGCACGGCATAGGACTAGACTTTGACCTACAAGAGTGGTTTGACTTTGACATACCTCCCACTACCATAGGCGAAGAGTACATTACCAACTGTTTAGCACAAACAAAAGATTTTTACATCAAAGCAAACGACAAAATCATTTGGTTAGGAGCCTTGCCACAAGTAGAAAGTATTGAAGACGAAGATGATTATTTGCTGTATATTTTTCACACCAAAGTACAAGCCTTGGAAATAGAGCTTCCAAAAGCTCAAGGCGAATGGTTTTGTAAACTACTAACTCAGCTAATGCCGCAGCACAAAAAGAAATGGAGCTTTACAGAAATAAAAAATAATTACTTGCAGCAGTTTACAGAAGGCTTTGAATTGTTTTGGTATGGAGAAGAAATAGACGCACTACGATCGTCTGCTTTGTTGTTGGTGGTGTGATAGAGCTTTGGGCTATGAGCTGTTGGTTTTGGGCAATAGATTCTGTTTTACGTTCTGATGTATTTAGCGCGAGTCTATAGTCCATAAGGTTTTAGCTTTTTTGTAGAAGGCTTTACAAAACCATCTTTTACACTTATTGAGCGTTATACAATATTTTAAAATCCTCATTTACAATCAGTAAACTGCGGTTTTAAAATATTGAAAGCC